>CABVEG010000056.1 GCA_902497185.1 uncultured Eubacteriales bacterium
CTCAAAGAGATAATTATATTGTATTTTCAAACACTCGGAAATGGCTTATTTCCGAGTGTTTTTTGCTATACCACACATAAAATATGGCAGAATCTGATCTGTAACAGGTATCATTCTGACACCTTATTCTGTTTTCAAGTCAAGCATTATTCATCACTTACCTCCAGTATTTTATCAGCCTCTGTACCGTCAGTCAGAGCCTCTACGCTACTCAATTTTCTCTTCATTGCCCTTGTCCTTGTAGAAACAAGCTTTTCAAGGTCATCACTTGCCATTTCAAGATGCTTTTTAGTTTTGTCAAGAGCATCGGCAAACTTGCCAAATTCAGTTTTAACTGCCGCAAGAGTGTTCCATACCTCAACACTTCTCTTTTGTATTGCAAGGGTTCTAAAGCCCATTTGCAGGCTGTTAAGCAAAGCTGCCATAGTGCTTGGACCTGCAACATTTACATTATACTTTGTCTGCAAAAGCTCAATCATACCTCTATTTACAACCTCAGCATAAAGCCCCTCAAAAGGCAGGAACATAACAGCAAAATTTGTTGTAAAAGGAGGTGCTATGTACTTTGTATTAATATCCTTTGCCTCACTTTCAATAACAGCCATAAGAGCCTTGACAGCAGTATTTACGGCATCCTTATCGCCTATATCATATGCATCAACAAGAGACTGATACCTATCCCCGGGGAATTTGCTGTCTATAGGAAGATAAACGGTGCCTTCATCACTTCCCGGGAGCTTAACTGCAAACTCAACTCTTTTGCCTGTACCCGGAACAACTTCAACATTTTCCTCATACTGTTCAGGCGAAAGAATTTCCTTTAAAATAGCACTAAGCTGTACTTCACCCAAAATTCCTCTTGTCTTAACATTTGTGAGCACCTTTTTTAAATCTCCCACACCTGTGGCAAGATTTTGCATTTCACCAAGACCCTTATAAACCTGTTCAAGTCTTTCACTTACAAGAGCAAAGGACTTATTCATTTTGTCCTCAAGGGATTTTTGCAGCTTTTCATCAACTACATTACGCATTTCATCAAGCTTTTTATTGTTGTCACTCTGAATATTGCTAAGTCCTTTTTCAACAGTTGACCTTATATTTTCAAGCCTTTGCTCATTTTCAACAGAAAAAGTCTTTAATCTTTCCTCCTGCTGACGAATTGAAGAAGTAACAGATTCCCTTAACACAGTCTGGCTTTTAGACATATTTTCATCAATAATTGAAATCTTTTCACTTATCATATCATTAAAGAGCTTGTTATTACTATTTATACCATCATTTATTCTTCTTAAACTTTCATCATTGCTTTTGTCCACAATATTCTTAATATCTTCCCTGCCAATGCTGCCTTTTTTGGAAACCATTACAAGCAATATAATCACAAGAATAATAAGCACAACTATTAAAATATTTGTTAACACAATTTTTCCTCCTTAGCTATTTTAACAATTTTACTCGTTCCAAGTCTGTCTGCACCAAGCTCAATAAATTTTTCAGCATCAGCTATCGATGATATGCCACCTGCCGCCTTAATTTTAACACCACTTCCCACATATTCTTTAAAAAGTTTAATATCCTCAAAGGTTGCGCCAGCACCTCCAAAGCCTGTGCTGGTTTTTATAAAATCAGCTCCTGCCTCTGTTACAATTTGGCACATTTTAATTTTTTCTTCATCTGTAAGCATACAGGTTTCAATAATGACCTTTAATATTTTATCCTTGCAGACAGACTTAATTTCCTTAATTTCATTGAGAATTGCACTATAATTTTCATCCTTTAAATCCCCAATATTAATAACCATATCAACTTCATCAGCACCGTTTAAAACAGCATCCTCTGCCTCAAAAACCTTTGCTGCTGTAGTTGAATAGCCGTTTGGAAAGCCTATTACAGTACAAATCTTTACCTTATCTCCAACATACTCCTTAGCCCTTTTAACAAAGCTTGAAGGAATACATACACTTGCAGTCCCATACCTGATACCGTCATCACAAATTGTCTTAATATCCTCCCATTTAGAAGTCTGCTTTAAAAGAGTGTGGTCCACCCTGCTTAAAATTTCATTTATATCCATAGTATTTTCCTCCTAATATTTATCTTAACATATATAAAAGTAAAATTTTTTACCTATACATAGTCTATTATTTTTTTCTTCCTTTGTCAATTATATCGGCTAATATATTGCAGGAAATTTCTATTATTTTATTGCAGCTGTGACCCTTCTTTAAGTTATAGCAATTAAGGGAATTAAACTCATTGTTAAATCTTTCCACCATTTCAAGACGATAATAAGCTACATCGTCACAAAGCATACCTATTGCCATAATTGAGGCAAGGAGGACACCGCAGTAACCTCCTACACCAAGTCCGTTATAAAACCCCTCGCAAGCTTTAAAACAGTCCTCAGATATTTTAATATTATATTCCTCCTGACAAGCCATTAATATACACTGGGCACAGTTGCAACCCTTTTGACTAAATTTTAACGCCCTCTCTCCTAACATAAAAACCCTCCTCCTGATATTATTCTATCTATCAGGAGAAGGGTTTGTTACCGGATTATAAAATTTTCATTTTTTTGACAAACTCATAGTTCCATTTATAGTTTCAACATTATCGTCATATATTACAAATTTAATATTTCCTGTAATATTGCTATTAAAATTACCGTAATCATCAATTAGCCTTGAAATATCTTTTACCGTAAATTTAAATGATTCAGATTTGTTTTCATAATTATTTTTTAGCCAATAATCTCCCTGTGCAATGATATTTACATTTGTCAGCATACCATTATCCGTCATAAAGGCATTTCCTTCATATTCTAAAGTATTTAATTTTAACTTAAACTTAATATTACCCTCCTCCGTAAAACTAAAGTCATACATAATTATTGGTCTGTCATTAATATCATACCTGTCATTATAAGTAGAAATTTCATATTTTCCGCCATATTCCAAGCCTGCTACATTATAGTTTTTGTTAATAATTATATTAGATGCCGAAATATTTTTGTCTGCCAATGAATAGCCCATATTGCTGCTACTGTTTTTATCATATAAAAGTCTTGCACTAATGTCTAAAGTAATAATATAAGCATCGGTTGTTCCTTTAACATTCGCAATAACATTAAAATAATTACTATCAGTATCAGCATAAACATTTATATTTGAAACTTCCGTAATATTATCAGCTTTCAAATATTTTATTTCCATTTTGTTCAATAAAATATTATTACCTGCCACTGCATTTTTTATTATACTGTCTGTTATTTGATTTTTAAGACTAATATCTACATTTATATAGTCCAGTTTATTTTTCCACTCTCCCTGCAAACTTTCTTTATCAAATACAAACTCCAAATAAAGCACTTGATCAACCAATACATCATATGTACCATAATCTACACTGCCTTTTACAATAACAGATGCACTGCCGGTATTTGCATCAAAATCCTTTATGCTATAGGTAATGCCTTCAGCAGAAGCATTGCCAATTACAGTACCATCTCTGCCCAATAATCTTGTCTGACTAAGTATTCTTTTAATATCATTATCATCAGGCTGATTTGAAGGAATTGAAGAGTTGAATTTAACATCACTTAAATTCAGTTCAATCATTTTATAAAAATAGCCCTTTTTCTTATAGCACACATAAGACTCACCCGAAAATTTGCTGCCATCTTTTTCAGCATCAAAACTAAATTTATATATTGCTTCACTGCCGTCTACCGTTTCTCTGTAAAAACTCATATTAGAAACAGTATCAAGGTTTTCACTCAAAACCTTGTTTATATCTTTCTCAACTCTGCTGTCAAAGGGCAAAATTCCTATATGGTCAGAAATATGTCTGCCTGCCATAGTTAACACCAAAACCATAAGTACTACAACGGCAAATATAATAATACCGATTATTTTTATTTTTTTGAATTTGTAATTTAGCATTATATTTCCTCCGTTCTCATATTTCAAAAAGGAGTATAACTTTTATTTTCTTATTTCACGATTTGTTAATTTATTAAAGGTATATGTAATAATTAACACCATAATTTCAGAAATTATGAGCCAACAATATTGTAATAACTTGCGGTTTATATAATTGCCATCTATAATTACATATTTGTCAACAAAATTTAACAATAAAAAAACTAAAAAGAAACTTAATACATAGCCCAAAAAGAATATGAAAACATTAAACAAAACAGATTTAATTACATTAAGCCTAAGCACAGTTTTTATATAATAGTATAAAATCCCCATGGAAGTCAATGTAATAGGCAAACTTAAAATAGAATCCCAACTTAGTGGTTCTCCAAAAACCAAATATGGTAGCATATAATTAAGAAAAACAAAAAAGACTGAAGGCAGCAATACGTATATATATTTATTTACATTATCCTTTTTACAAACAGCTGAATACAGTATAATAAGCATTGTATCAACAAAGGTAAAACCACCAAAAACACCATAGTCAACAGTAAAAAAGCAAAATTTTAAAACTGTTGATAAAAAGCATATAAGCATAGCACAAAAAGTTTTTTTGAAATTATATTCATTTTTATATCCGACAAATACAGCCAAAATTATAGTTATAAGACTTTTTACAATAACCGTTTTACTCTTTCTGACAAACCCCACTTCATAAGGATAAATCACATTACTAAGTATAAATTGGGTTATAAATGTCAAAAAAACAATTATTATAACAAGAGCAATAATTTTACCCATAAGTTTGAATGTGTTTTTATCTAAAGAACTTAATACATTATCTAATATTTTTTTGTCTACAACTAAACTTTTAACATTATCAGTTTTTTTGCCACATTTTGTACAAAATTTATCATTATCCTTTATTTCTGCCCCACAAAATTTACAAAAAGCCATAATATATTCTCCCTTTATTTTGTTCTATGGTATACAGTCCCCATTAAATACAAGGTATTTCCTGAAACATACCAATAATCCATACCGTTTTCTTTTGAAAGATTTTTGTCATATTCCAGTCTAATATCCTCTGAACCGTTCCACGTCTGATATGTTTCCATTAGCAAAACCTTGTCCCTGCTTATTGTGTAAATTCCTGTCGTTGAATTTCCAATACGACAAGTATTGTTATCATAAAATACTATACTTCTATCTCCATCCTCAGACTGCCAAGCTCCTTCAATGTCTGTATTTCCGCCAACAAATAATTTAAACAACACAAATACTACAAAAATTAAAACAAGAAAAATTGTAAGCTTTTTTATATTAAAGAAAATTTTCGTACTGTCATTTACATCAACAGCTTTTTCCAAATCCTCATTAATCTGTACTTCTTCGCTTATTTTTTTCCCACATTTACCACAAAAATCATCATTTTCATTAATGTCATTTCCACAATTAGGACAAAACATAATATCAGCTCCTTGTCTTAATATACTTCTGTCTTTTCTTATTTTCAAAATATTCTGAAAGCCAAAGAAATAATTTACTTAATTCAAACCCCAAAAACGCAGCTATCACAATAAATAAAAAGAAAAGTAAATTAAATTCATGAAATAAAGCATATGTGCCACATATCAAAACACAAGCAAAAAAAGCATATACTAATATATAAATTGCTTTAAATACTAAACCTGTTAATGATGGTTTATATGGATTTTTTCTGTATTTAAACATAAATGCAGGAATAATCGACATTGCTCCCATCACCATAAATACAAAAAATTTATAGCTATCATCAAACAAATTACTTATGTAATAAACGCCAAATAACCATATAAATATACAAATATACATTATTACTTTTTTTAGAAATAATTTTATGTATAAATTATCAAGAAGCATATAAATCACCTGTTTCCTTAGCTGAAAAAATTAAAAGCTGCAATATAATAACTTACAACAAATGCCAATATACTAAATAATATTGTTAGCAAGCACCAAAATAAACATTATCTTAAGTAATCAATATCAACACTTAATTTTACATCATTGGGCAACAAAGAGCCTGATTGTCTTACAAATAAATATTGCTCATTGTTTGGACTAGTCATAATGAAATGATCCTCACTTTGAAATTCAATGCTCCAATTATCCGGAGCAGAAAATTTAACAGCATATTCTTTCATATCATCATTGCAAGTTTTATACTCAAGTCCATAGTTATCAGAATAGGAATATTCATAAATTTTCTGAATATCATTACCGATATATTCATACTTACAGTTTAAATAATTTTCTGTTTCATTATCATCATTTGATTTAATTTCTTCAACAGTTGTTACATATCCACCCCTGTCCGGAAGAAATTCATAATAATGTGGTATTGATGCTATATTTTCCTCAATTGATCTGCCAACCCATACACCAACAATTTTTTCGTTATCTGTGCCTTCAGATATTTTATTATCATTACGATTTAGCAGAGTATTTACAATTATTGGAGATATTACTATGCAAAGCATAACAATAAACACTGCTATTATTCCAAATATAGCCATACGTTTTTTTCTTTTATTATTCAATTTATCACACCTTTATAAAAACAATCACATTTTATAAACAGCAACCTTAGTATTAGAATTCCAGCTCACTTCACAGCCTATTGCCTCTCCCATAGCTCTGAAAGGTACATACATTCTTCCGTCAACTATTTCAGGCACTACACCATTTGCCATAGTTACAGCATTTGCGCCATCAATTACAGCCACAGGATTTCCTGCTTGAAACTGTACAATTTTCTGACTATTTTCCAAAGAAAATAAAATTGTTGCAGTTTTTGAATTGGCATCCCATACCACCTTTGATGTTTCATCTGCACTTTTGCCGTTTTCACCGTCTATAAAAGCAACACTCACAAACCTTAAGGGTACCATAACACTTGAACTGCTCCTTTGAATATAGGCAGGCGCATCTGTATCCATAGCTTTGCCATTAATATAAATTTTATTTTCACCCATTGGCACTTGAATCATTTTATGCATAGAATTACTGTAAGTGTTTTGTTTAGATCCGTTTTTTGTGACAGATGTTGCAGCAGTTGTTGTTTCCGTTTCTTTTTCAACAGCAGTTATCTGCTGATTTTGTTTTTTTATAGGCGCAGATGTTACAGCCTCTGTCTGATTTTCATTTTCAACTATCAGCTTGTCACCTGTACCGTTTTTCTCTTCAACCTGAACCCACTCAACATCACTTTTGCTTAAATTGTTACTTGCTGTACCATTGTCGGTAATTCCGTCAGCCGCACCTAAAGCAGTTGTTGACATAAATGCTGATATTAATAATACGCATAATAATTTTCTTTTCATAATTAATTCCCCTTTAATATATTTTAAATTAATCTTACAGGTCCATACTTATTTTCATTTTCTTCACTTGCCATACACATAAGCACAATAAACCATATCCATCCAATTAAGGGTATTAACACAATAAAATACCATGTGCCCTTTTTCCCAATATCATGAAATCTTCTCACAACTAATGCTATACTTGGTATAAGCAAAGCAAGACCATATATACCGGAAAAAAGTCTTATTCCCGGCAAATTTAAAAGATTTACAAATATAGCATTATCTAACAATGCAAGTATCCATGCAAATACAGAATTTATTATTAAAAACACCCAATACTCACTTCTTGTTGCTCTTCCGCTGAAATTTGCATAATTCTTCAATGCTTCCATATAATATTTCATATTCAATTCCTCCCTTATACTCTCTCAAATGTCCATTGCTGATTATTACTGCCTGTGTATGTATTAAGTGTAACATTACCGTCACTTCCTACAGTCAGCGCCATAGATGTATTATTCTTCAAAACTATTGCATAGCCTGAACCGCATTTTGTAATAATCCAAGGTTCAATATCTTTATTGCTGTCATAGGCAATAGCCTGATTTCCCTGTGTATATCTGCTCATAATATTTACAAAATATCCCTGTGCCTGAGTTTTAATATTATAGGCATTTCCATTTGCCTCAAGTGTAAATCTTTGTGCCAAATCCCCTTCATATCTGTCATAAGTATTAATTTTTGTCATATCTCTTACATCACCTATATTCCAAACATAGCAGTTTAAAGGCTTACCATTGTAAACACTGTTGATTATATATGTTCCGCCATTTACAACTACTCCTGAATTGGATATTGCCGCAACAGCTGCACCTGTTACAGCAGCTGAAACAGATTTATTTATTTCATCTAGTGTGAAAATCTCATTATCTCTGTTTGATCTTATATATGTCATTTTTTTACTTAAATCAGAGCGTGATATTGTATGATTCCAATGTACTTTTAAATCATAATCTCTGTTGCCATCCACATAGGTAATGGTATTGCCTGAAATTCCTGTTATAACAATGCTGTGAGTATCACTGTTGATTCTTACAATGTCACCAACGCACAAAAGATTAATATTTTTATGGGTAGGCCAAGAATGAGTACATTCTCCGCCAAAGAGGTAATCTGTTAATGCTGTTGAAAACCCATAACACTGCCATGCCTTATAGCCGCATCTTGAACAAACGTACTTATTATATGTACTATTTTCACTCCATTTTAATTTTGCATCTTCTATTCTCTCAGCCATTTGAGATGCAGTGGGTACACCTGCATAGGAAGCAGAACAAAATACGGAAATAACCATAGTAAAAGATAAAACTGCTGTAACTAGGTTTTTGATTAATCTTTTCATAAAAATTACCTCTTTTCTCATAAATATAAAATAAATAAAAATTAGAATGTTAAAGATATTTAATATCTAA
>CABVEG010000057.1 GCA_902497185.1 uncultured Eubacteriales bacterium
ATATTCTACAATTCTTGGGTCATGCCAACCCTTGCCTTCAGTGTAATCCATAACAAACATATTGTCTGTATAATAGATACCAAAGCCTAAGTTGTTTTGGTCTGGCTTCTGCTTTGGATTTTTTGATAAATCGTACTTAATATTAAGCATAATATTACCTCTTTTCTTATAAAAAATATCTTATCATAGATTATAAATCTTTTTTATTTAAAATTCAATGTTTTTTTGTAAAAAACTTAATTTTTATAATCTCCTCTGTCAGAAACTATTTCATAGCCTATTTTAGCTATGCGATTTTTAAGTTTTTCAAGACTTTCGGCTGCCTCTTCACCTGTACATATTTTATTGTCATATAAAGAATATTTTTTTCTGTCCTTTAGGGGTGAAAGATTTGGCATAAGAACATTAGCACCTGCAAGTATACCTTTTTCTCTGCCTTTTTTATCAAGAGTGCCAAGGGCTGTTGTGGCAGGCAAAAGAACATTTGGCAGAAGTATTCTCATAATTGCAAGAACTCTTAAAGTCATTTCAACACTTCCTTTAGGCATATCCCTAAAAATAGTGTCCTTATGAGGAATAAAAGGACCTAAACCAATCATCTGAGGATCAAAATCATACATATAAAGTATATCATCAGCTATGTTCTGTATTGTTTGATAGGGGGAGCCAATCATTATGCCGCAGCCTGTCTGAAAACCTATATTTTTAAGATTTTTAAGACAGTTAAGTCTGTTAAATAAGCTCATATTTTCGGGATGGAGCTTGTTGTAATGCTCAAGAGTACAGGTTTCGTGACGCAGAAGGTATCTGTCGGCACCTGCATCGTAAAAACTTTTATAGGCTTCAAAACTTCTTTCACCTATAGACAGGGTAAGGGCATGATTTGGAAATTCTTTTTTTATTGCCCTTATAATTTCTACCATTCTGGCATTGCTGAAGTATCCGTCTTCTCCGCCTTGCAGTACAAAGGTTTTAAAACCAAGCCTGTTTCCCTGTCTGCAACACTGCAAAATTTCATCAAGACTAAGTCTGTAACGTTCTGCCTTTGTGTTTTCTTTGTTTATACCGCAATAGTAACAGCCGTTTTTGCAGTAATTTGTAAACTCTATAAGTCCTCTTACATATATTTTGTTTCCAAAGACTGAAAGAGAGGTTTCTTTTGCTTTTTCAAAAAGCAGTTCATCATACCTGTCTGTGGATAATATTTTTATTAAGTTTTTTTTATTAAGTAAAATTTCAGGAATTATGTTCATAAGTATCCCCTTTGTAATAAATTTAGTTTTATAATACTGTAGAATAAGGTAAACTTTTTTTAAGAGGTCTTTTATTACAATTATCTATTTTATTTAAATGATTACTGTCCGATTGTCAAAGCATCGGTGATGTAATATAATAAATTATTTGCATTAAAGTTTTCTTTTGCTACAATTTCTGCTCTTACGGTTAATCCTTCTGTGGGTATTCCTTCAATTTGTACAGGGAATTGTGCATATTGCTTATTAGTATCAGAGTATGCATAATTATTTACAATTCTGCTGTCTTCATCATTTATAAGAACCTTTACGGAATCAAGATATTTTGCATTATCTCCGCCATAAACGGAAGTATCTATAGAAATATCAAAAGAATTACCGTTAGCATTATGTATTTCAATGCTTCCGTCTGTAACCTTGTTTGCATAAAGCATATTTCCTCCCACTGTTTCACTGAATCCTACAACCTGAAGGCTGTCTGAAAATACAGAAAGAAGTGGAAGATTATCTTTAGTGATTGTCTGCACCCAAGGATTTTCATTAGCATTTATGGAGCCGTTAAGGAGGTATGTAACTTCTCCGCTTGCAAACTGATCTTCATTTTTTGCATCTGATGATGCTATTTTGCCTGTACTATTACCTATTACCTGTAAATTGGCATTTATTTCGTTTGTTTTAAGATAATAGGAGTTATTTACCTTGCAGCTGATTACACCACGACCTGTAATGCCGCCAACATATGTATTGTTTGCAGCAGATACAATTCCTGAATTATAACAATTGTTTACAGAGGAGCCGTTATACTGGTAACCTGCAATACCGCCTGTTTGAGAACAGCCTGATACGCTTCCTGAATTATAACAATTTGATATAGTGGCATCTGAGTATCGATTGTAACCTGCGATTCCTCCTACATTATAGCTGTTTGTCAGTGAACCTGTTACACTTCCAAGGTTGAAACAGTTTTCTACAGTTAAATTGTTATAACCTATAATGCCACCTACGCTATTGGATGAGCCTTCGATTATACCATTATTATAGCAGCTTTTTACAATACCGTCGTTATCTCCTGCAATGCCGCCTACATAGCTTGAACCATATATTTTTCCTGTGTTTGAGCAATTTTCAACAATGCCATTTTCAGTTGGCTTATTATAGCCTGTAATACCGCCTACATAATTGTTGCCTGATATGCTGCCTGAGTTGGAACAGTTTCTTACTGTACCATAGCTGTTATAGCCTACAATACCGCCTACATAGTAGCTTTTTCCTATTATACTTCCTAAATAGCTGCAGTTTTCTATAGTACCGTAGTTATTATAACCTGCAATACCTCCCACATATTGCTGACCTGTGATGTCACCGCTTTCAACAGTAAGATTTTTGACCTCACCGTTTTCACCTATGTATCCGAACAGACCAATATAATTAGCAGTTGTGTCTATTGTTTTTAAGTTGATTATTTTATGATTATTTCCGTCAAATATTCCGCAGAAATTATTGGTACTATTACCTATGGGATTAAAGCTTGTGTTATTGCTCAAGTCTATATCTTCTGAAAGCACGGCATTAATAGCTGTGCTGCCGTTATTTACCAATTCCGCAAATGCTTCAAGATCTTCGGCTGTAGCTATTGTATAGGTGTCCTCTGCAAAAGCGGCAACTGTATTAAGTGATAGAATAGCCATTGCTGTAATGGTATAAATAAAAACAGCATACAGCATATATTTAAGTTTTAACCCAATTTTTGTTTTTATGTGTTTTATTCTCATAGAAAGAAAACCTCCTATCATAAATTAAATAAACTACTATAGCAATTTTATAAAAGTTTTTCAGCAAAACCTTTATAAATTATAATTACATTACAAATGATAGTATGCAATAAATATAAAATTTAAGGAACGGATTATCCGTTCCTTATAAGTTAATTAGAAAGCAATTCAATACCCTTATTAATTCTCGCAATAGTATCTTTTTTGCCTAAAAGTTCCGCAAGCTCGCTTGCACCACATGGAGAGGTTGGCTCACCTGAAAGGGCAGTTCTTACAGGCCAGAACATCTGACCGTTCTTAATACCCATTTCCTTAATTAATTCTACAAGCTTACCATAAATTGTGTCATTATTCCAGTTGGAATCATCGATTCCTTCAAAAACAGGAAGAACTTTTTTAAGATTTTCAAGGCAAATTTCAGTAGTTGTTTTCATCTTTTTGTGAATGTAAAGCTCAGCTGAATATTCAGGAAGATTATCTACAAAGTCTACCATAGGGGCAATATCCTTTGAAGTTCCAATTCTTGTTTGAACATATCCTGCAACCTTCTTTAGGTCAATGTCTGTTCTTTTAATTGCAGCCTTTAATTCAGGCTCTGCCCAGTTGTAGAAATCTTCTTTGTCCATTTTCTTAATATATTCACCATTCATCCATGTAAGTTTTTCAATATCAAAAATAGCAGGTGATTTTGAAAGTCCCTTGATGCTAAATTCTTTAATAAGCTCATCAATTGTAAATATTTCCTGATTTATTGATGGTGACCAGCCTAAAAGGGCAATATAATTAACAATGGCATCAGGTAAATAACCCTTGGCAACCAAATCCTGAAAAGAGGCATCTCCGTTTCTTTTAGAAAGCTTATTGTGTTTATCTTTCATAACTGCCGGAAGGTGAACATAGGTTGGAATTTCCCAACCAAAAGCCTCGTATAAAAGATTATACTTTGGTGTTGAAGAAAGGTATTCGGCACCTCGTACAACGTGAGTAATATTCATAGCATGGTCATCGATAACATTTGCAAAGTTATAAGTAGGATAACCGTCAGACTTGATTAAAATCTGATCCTCAAGCTCTGAATTATCAACTGTAATATCACCGTAAACTTCATCGTGGAATGTAGTCTTGCCATCTCTTATTTTCTGACGTATTACATAAGGTACATCATTTTTTAGGTTTTCCTCAATTTCTTCTTTTGAAAGATTTAAACAATGTCTGTCATATTTGACTATTGTTTCGTGACTTGTTTCCGTTTTAAGAGAATCAAGTCTTTCTTTAGTACAGAAACAGTAATATGCTTCACCCTTATCAATTAATTCAAGGGCATATTTAATATAGTCATTTTTTCTTTCACTTTGAACGTAAGGACCGTAGTCACCTCCTACATCAGGACCTTCGTCGTGAGGCATTTTAGCCATTTCAAGAGTTTTGTAAATAATATCTGTAGCTCCTTCTACAAATCTCTCCTGATCGGTATCTTCTATTCTTAGTATGAATGAACCGCCCTGACTTTTAGCAATTAAAAACTCATAAAGAGCTGTTCTTAAATTGCCAATGTGCATATAGCCTGTTGGGCTTGGTGCAAATCTTGTTCTAACCATTTTAATATATCCTCCTTATTTATCAGAGCCGTAATTTCTTGCAGCTGACAATTTTGATTTTGCAGTAACGAGCTTTTCCTGTATTCCTGTATAATTAGCTGATCTGGTTTCAATACCGGCAGCGTAATTTTGTGATAAAACCATTACAAAGTCACCGGTATATGTAAGCATAGAATCAGCAATATATGCCTTTAATACAGGACTTTCAGCTTCGTTAATATTAGTAATATAATCATTAAGATTAACCATTTCTTCTTCAGTAGCGCCTACTGAGTTAAAGGCTCCATGACAGGTTTTTATAGAAGAATCTACAGCATCAAGAATAGTTTCGTCATATGATGCATATATATCGTTAGTCTTAATTTTATTCTGCATTCCGTATATAAAACCTACTATTGTAATAAGAGCTAAAAGTCCCATTATTACAATTAACAGAGTTCTGACATTTTTGTTCATTTTAATTCCCCTTTATTTTAAATATTTAAGTTCATTAAGTTTATTTGTTATAACATTGGCAGTAATTTCTGCTCCAATTTTGTTAAAATGGTTTGAATCCAGCAAATAGTTTTCAGGAATAATTCCCTTGCTTATTTGTTCTTTTCCGCTGTTTGTAATGGTGAGGGAATATTCTTCAGGTGCCTTATTTAAAAGGTAGTCATATAAATTCAGAAATTTATTTCCATACTTATTTGCAAGAGCAGTGTTTACAGACTTAATCGTGTTGGCATCACCTGACACAGGTCCTATAATAAGATAATTGTCTGTTTCAAGATATGCAATCATTTTGTCGTAAATATCGATTGCCTTGTTAATATCTTTGTAGTCAGTATCTTTTCCAAGAAAAAATACTGTTATATCACCTCGGCGAAATTCCATAGCCCTTGTAGTAAGAACTGTAGGCTCCAGTATGATTTCTTCAAAGCCGCTTTTGTTTCTTGAAAATTTAAGTGAGCCGTCAAATTCTGACAGAACACCTTCAATACCATTTATTGAACAGGGATTTAGTCCTGCATTTTTGCTAAAATCAATATTTAGATTTTCAGTATAATCATTTCTTAAAATAACCTCTGTACTTGATTTTTTTGCAGCAATGTCACAGGGCATAATATACATTGGCAAGCCGCCCTGTCTGCCGCCCATTGTTTCAAGAGTACAGTTGCTTATAGCCATATTAAACACAATCCTTGTTGTATTTCTTGAAAGGAAGGCTTCATATGAAGGTGTCTGTGAATTAGGTGCCATACCAAATTCATCCCCCCAACAGGCTATAGGTACAGATTCAAACTGGTCTGAAGGATAGTTTTCCATATTAGGAGTTTGCTCTTCTCCATACACCATATCCTTATTATATTCATGGGAATAAGCAGTGTAATTTTCTTCGTTGATAATTGGAGTTTCCTTTTCAACAAGTCTTGCGCCGCCTTTTATTACAGAGAGTATGATAACAACTGTAAGTACTGTTATGAGTAAAAATATAATAATATACTCTGTCTTTAAATTGGAAAAAATATTTAACTTATTTTTGTCTTTATTCTTCATACAAATCCTCCAACTCTTATTCTTAATATTTTACAACAAACAGAGAAGAATGTCAATTTTATATTGCACCTAATTTTTTTTGTGTTATACTTAACATAAGAATGTTTTTTTGGGAGGAAAATATGAATAAGCTTAAATTAATTGTAGATGAAATAAGTAAGGTAGTTATAGGTAAAGAAAATGTCATTAAACTGCTTGTAGTTTCAATAACCGGAGGAGGGCATATACTCCTTGAGGATATTCCGGGTGTGGGAAAAACTACTCTTGCCCTTGCTTTGTCAAAAACATTGGGGCTTGATTATAACAGAGTACAGTTTACACCTGATGTTATGCCAAGCGATATTATAGGATTTAATATGTATAATCAGAAAAGTCAGTCTTTTGAATATGTTGAGGGAGCTGCCATTTGTAACCTGTTTCTTGCCGATGAAATTAACAGAACATCATCTAAGACTCAGTCTGCACTTTTGGAGCTTATGGAAGAGGGAAAGTATACTGTTGAGGGAGTAACTAGGGAGCTGCCAAAACCTTTTGTAACCATTGCTACACAAAATCCTTTTGGTTCGGCGGGAACACAAAGATTGCCTCAGTCACAAATTGAAAGATTTATGGTTAGAATGTCTATGGGTTATCCTGATGCCGATGCTGAAATTGAAATTTTAAAGGGTGCTAAAAGCAATAAACTTAATGCTTTAAATAATATTATGACAAGCAGTGAGCTTTTGGAATATCAAAAAATGGCGGAAGAATGTTTTGTTAAAGACAATATTTATAGATATATTGTGGATATAGTAAACGAAACAAGGAACAATCCATACATATCTATAGGAATAAGTCCGAGAGGAAGTATTGCAATATTAAAAATGGCAAGAGCAAATGCAATATTTAATGATAGGGACTATGTTGTTCAGCAGGATATTATTGATATAATTTCAGAAACGGTTTCTCACAGAATTGAGTTAAGTGCAGAGGGCAGAGCAAAGGGGCTTAATGAAAAGCAGGTAATAGACGATATTATTAAAAAAGTTAAGGTCAAGGGATGATATATGAAGTATTTAAAAATTATAGTATTTATATCGGTTTTTGCTGTTTTGCTGTATATGTCCGTATTTTTCAAAAGCTATTATATTCTCTTGGGCGCTTTTTGCTATGGGCTTATTATAGTTGCAGATATAATATTGTTTTTTGTTCCATTAGGTACTGTTGACGTTGAAATAAAAAGCAGCAAAACAAATTACAAAAAGGGAGAAAAGGGTAAAATATATATAAAATTAAGAAACAGTAAACTGTTTCCCATTAACAAAGCGGAATTTGATGTTTTTTTTAAAAATAAGTTTTATAATGCTGATAAAGTCAGTATAAAAACACCTTTGTCCATTTTACTGCCAAAAACCTTAACTGTACCGATAAATATGGAAAAATCAGGAGTGGTTTCTGTTTTTATTGATAGCATAAAATATAGTGATGCCTTTGGCATTTTAAGCAGAAAAATTAGTATAAACAGAGATTATTCGGTTATTGTTATGCCAAATAAAATTAATGCAGATATTGATTATTTTGGTGCAGCAGATTCTGATGAAATACCTGCGGTAAATGTATATTTAAGTAACAGTGGTGATGTAAGCGGTTATAAGGAATATGGGTCAGGTGACAGAACAAACAGTATTAATTGGAAACTTTTTGCAAGGACGGACAAGCTTTATGTCAGAGAATTTGAGAGAACAAGTGCAGATGAGGCAGTTGTACTTATGGATATGAATATTAATAATTTGGACAAGGCTATTGATATTATATACAGTATAGGTTATAAAAACGGTGTTTATACTCTCTTGTGGCTGCCCTGTGGTAATGAGGAATTTGAAAGCAGTTGTATTTCTGATGAAGAAACTCTTAATAATACTCTGTACAGAATTTATGATTCTGTTCCGGATACTGCTGTAAATAAAGGAATTGACACATACAAGAAAATGTACAGGGAAAATAAGGTGCTTTATGTAAGTGATAAAATGGAGTTATTGTAATGAAGGATAAAAATGTTGTAAACAATAAATCGGGTTTGGAAATTTTAAGACCCTATTCATCTTTAGGCGGTGGTATTTTTGCACTGCTTTTAAGAGGAATATTAAGCGCTGTATCTGCGCTTATGGTATTTAATTTAATATTTTATGGACTAAATATTGAATGTGATTATTCACTTATGGCTAAAATTATTTTTGGAACAAGTTTTGCTTTTACGCTTTTGCAGATAAATTCCATTGTGCTTATTGCTGGTTTGGGTTTTACCATATTTAAGTTTTACACATACATTTCAGACAATATTGAACTTATTAAAAATGGTTTTAAAACTATGGCAAACCAATGCTATCCTCTTATTTCAACAGCTTTAAATCTGCCTTCGGCAAACGGCTTTGATAACATTATGGCTGATACATATATGACAGTCAATACTGTTACGGCTATATTGGGAGCAGTTATTGCAATTATTATAGTAATTGTTGTTGTTAAGCTAAATTCAAAAATTTTATATGCCTTAGGAATATCTTTTGTGTTTTCATTTCTAAGTTTTTTTAATTGCCAAATTAA
>CABVEG010000058.1 GCA_902497185.1 uncultured Eubacteriales bacterium
ACAACTACCATTGGTAAACCGCCGCTTGATACAAGGTTGCCGATAACTTCGCCAAGACCTGATGACTGGAGCATATACTTTAATACACCGCCGCAGGCAGTTACAAGTAAGATCATACCTGTTGGCTCTAAAGATTTTGACATAACCTTTTCAAGTTCTTCTCTTGAATATCCGTGTCTTATACCAAGTACTACCATAGCTACTATAGTTGCAATGGAAAGAGCAACAAAAGGCTCGCCTAAGAAAGTAAGTACAGGCATAATTGCTGATTCAGGAGCAATTACATTAACAACTGTTTTTGCAATAATAAGTATAAGGGGAATAAATATAATTCCAACTACAGTGCCAAAGCTTGGAAGCTTTGATTCTTCATATTCAGGCATTTCAGCTACATTTGAAGGAATAGGAACATAAATTTTATTTCCTATAAATGAGCCGAATACAGGACCTGCCAAAACCATGGCAACAGCACCGCATATAATACCTACAACAATTACATAACTTAAATCAACACCTAAAAGACTTGCAACAAGAATAGGACCCGGTGTTGGAGGAATAAATGCGTGACCTACTGCAAGACCTGCCAAAAGAGGAATTGCATAGTAAAGTGTAGATTTCTTAGTACTCTTTGCAAGTGCAAGTGCAAGAGGAATAAGTATAATAAGACCTGCATCAAAGAATACAGGCATTGCAATAATCATACCTGTGATGCCTAAAGCCCATGCTGCCTTCTTTTCACCAAACCATCTTACAAGTGATGTTGATATTCTCTGTGCGCCGCCTGATATTTCAAGTATTGCACCAAACATTGAGCCAAGACCTACTAAAAGAGCAATACTTTTTAATGTACTGCCTATACCTTCACCAACGGAATCAATAATTGTCTGAACGTCCATACCTGCAATAACACCGATTACACAGGCTGAAATAAGTATTGATAACATTGCGTGGAGCTTAACTCCGATAATAAGTACCAGCAATATGGCAAGACCGATTAATGCCGCTGCAATAAGCTGACCGGTGGATGCTGTTGGCTGCGTTGCTAATAATGTTAAATTTGTCATAATAGGGCCTCCCTTTTATTAAATATGTTATATTTTCCAAACTCTATTTTCATATAACCCTTTCAAACTCTATTATTCAATATATATACTTCATATTTATATATACCGCTCTTAAAAAATTGGCAGACCTTGTGAATTGATTAATATTTATATACAAAGCCTGCCTTAGGGGGGACTGAATATTCAGAACCTTTATTCCATATATCCGCCTTTCATAGGAGATACTGCGTGTTCAGAGAATATCTTTAAAATTCCTGACTTATACTTTGGTTCTTTTGGAGTCCAGTTCTTCTTTCTTTCTGCAAGTATTTTGTCAACTTCATCAAGGGGAAGTTTTTCACCCTTAATACCTATTACTCTTAAAATTCTGTTTTTAATATCAATTTCAATTAAATCATCCTCTTCAATTAAA
The DNA here is from genome assembly GCA_902497185.1 of uncultured Eubacteriales bacterium. GTDB lineage: Bacteria > Bacillota > Clostridia > Lachnospirales > CAG-274 > Gallispira. The sequence goes on from CABVEG010000058.1 coordinate 1,477, forward strand.
GCAATAGGACCTCCCTCTGCTGCCTCAGGTGAAATATGACCTATAGCAGGACCCTTTGATGCGCCTGAAAATCTGCCGTCAGTTAAGAGGGCGATACTCTTTCCAAGCTCCTCATCAGAAGAAATAGCCTCTGTTGTGTAGAACATTTCAGGCATACCGCTGCCCTTAGGTCCTTCATATCTGATAATAACTGCATCTCCGGGCTTTATTTCCTTGCGGATAACTGCTGCAATAGCATCTTCCTCGCAGTCAAAAGGCTTAGCCTTTAATATTGCGTAGTGCATTTCCTTTGGTACTGCACTGTGCTTTACTACAGAACCGTTAGGTGCAAGATTGCCCTTTAATATTGCGATTGTACCGTTTTTGCCTATTGGAGCGTCAATACTTCTTATAACATCGGTTCTCTTTAAGCCTGTTTTTGCCAAAAGCTCGTCGCATCTTTCGTAATAACCGTTTTTCTTTAAGTCCTCAAGGTTTTCGCCTAAGGTCTTGCCTGTTATTGTCATAACATCAAGATCAAGTAAATCCTTGATTTCTTCCATAATTCTTGGCACACCGCCTGCATAGTAGAAGTACTCAGCAGGCCATTTGCCGGCAGGTCTGATGTCTAAGAGATAGTTGGCATCAGCATGTATTCTGTCAAATGTATCTCCGTCAATATTATAACCGAACTCGTGAGCTATAGCAGGTATATGAAGTAATGAATTTGTAGAGCCTGATATAGCAGCGTGAACCTTAATTGCATTTTCAAAGGATGCCATAGTTACAATGTCTTTTGCAGTAATTCCTTGTGTAGCAAGCTTAGCTGCCTGAACACCTGCCTTATAAGCCATCTTCTGCAAATCCTCACAGGTAGCAGGCATTAATGCACTTCCGGGAATCATAAGACCTAAAGCCTCTGCCATAATCTGCATTGTAGATGCTGTGCCCATAAATGAGCAGGCACCACAGCTTGGACAGGCATTGTGCTTATAGTAAGTAAGTTTTTCTTCTGTAATTTCACCTCTCTGGCACATAGCTGAGTAAGCACCAATCTGCTCAAGAGTAAGTAAATCGGGACCTGCCTCCATAACACCGCCTGTTACCATTACAGCAGGAATGTTAAGTCTGCCTATTGCCATAAGGTGGGCAGGCACTGCCTTATCACAGCTTGATACAAACACACCACTGTCAAATGTAGTTGCATTTGCGTGAATTTCAATAAGACTGCAAATAGTATCTCTTGATGCAAGTGAATAGTTAATACCATCATGTCCCTGTGACATACCGTCACAAATATCCGTTGCAAAATATCTGGCTGCTTTTCCGCCGTTATCGTTAATACCCTTAACTGCCTGTTCAACAAGACCTAAAAGATGAGCACTGCCGGGATGGCTGTCGCCAAAAGTGCTTTCAACCATTATCTGTGGCTTTTCCAGATCTTCAACAGTCCAGCCCATACCCATTCTCAACGGATCCATTTCAGGAGCTATTGCTCTGACTTCTTGACTTTTTAACATAAATTTTCCTCCCCTAAAAATATTTTTGTATAGTTTTTAAATACGTCTGATGTATTTCTTGATTTAATAGTAACACATCTGATGAATTTAGTCAATATACTATTTTATTTTTGTTAAAATCGCCTATTTTTAGTGTTTGTGATGCTGTTTTCATCTGATGATTTAGTGCATCTTGACCAGAAGAGTTTGTTTTTATAAATTTATTGACCTTATTAAATGAACGTTGTATAATTAAAACAAATAATTATTAAAGAGGTGATGTTATGTCAGTTGTTAGACCTTTTAAGGGATACAGACCTACTCCGGAGCTTTGCAGTAGGGTTGCGGCTTTACCCTACGATGTTATGACGTCTGATGAGGCAAGAGAAATGGTTAAAGATAATCCTTATTCATTTTTACATATTGATAAGGCAGAAATTGATTTGCCTAAGGAAGTTGACCATTATTCTGATGAGGTTTATGAAAAAGCAAAGAATAACCTTTACTCTATGATTTATAAGGGTATTTATATTCAGGACAAGGAGCCAGTATTTTATATTTACAGACTTACAATGGCAGGAAAAAGCCAGACCGGACTTGTTGCCTGCACATCTATTGATGAGTATATTGACAACAAAATTAAAAAGCATGAGCTTACAAGAGCTGATAAGGAGGAGGACAGAATACGTCACGTTGATGCCTGCAATGCCAATACGGGACCTATTTTCCTTACCTACAGAAATAAAAGAGCTGTTGATAATATTATAAGCAAATGTACGGAGGAAGTACCAATTTATGACTTTATATCCGATGATGGCATAGGTCATACTGTTTGGCTTGTTGATAATAAGGCTGTAATTGACAACCTTGTTAATGAGTTTAAATCTGTTGAGGCTCTTTATATTGCAGACGGACATCATAGAAATGCCTCAGCTGTTAAGGTTGGCTTAAAGAGAAGAGCTGAAAAGCCTGACTATACAGGTGATGAGGAATTTAATTACTATCTTTCAGTTATTTTCCCTGACAATCAGCTTTATATTATGGACTATAACAGAGTTGTAAAGGATTTAAAGGGCTATAGCAAGGAAGAATTTATATCAGAAATAAGCAAAAAATTTGATGTTTCGGAATATAGGGAAGAGGGCTGCTTTAAGCCTGATGAAAAGCACACCTTCGGTATGTATCTGGACAAGAAGTGGTATGTTTTAAAGGCTAAGGACAGTATAGTAAATGAAAATGACAGTGTTGCCTGCCTTGATGTTTCAATACTTCAAAATGAACTTCTTTCACCTGTTTTAGGTATAGGCGATCCAAGAACTGACCAAAGGATTGACTTTGTCGGCGGAATAAGAGGGCTTGAAGAGCTTGAACAACGTGTTGACAGTGGTGAAATGACTGTTGCCTTTTCCATGTATCCTACTACTATGGAGCAGCTTATGAATATTGCTGATGATAATAAAATTATGCCACCTAAATCCACGTGGTTTGAGCCTAAGCTTAGAAGCGGAATTTTTATACATGAGCTATAATGCTATTTTTACACCGGGGGTCTGTACCCCTCGGTGTATTTTTTTGTATTGACAATGGTTTACAAAGCAGATATAATTATATTACAAATGTAATACGAGGTGATTTTATGAGCTCTTTGCCACAGATTTCAGAGGCAGAATATGAAATAATGAAGGTTATATGGGAGTATGCTCCCGTAAATACAAAGGAAATAGTTGATATAGTTTCAAAATCCAAAAGCTGGAATATGCGTACAATACACACCCTTATAGCAAGACTTGATAAAAAGGGTGCAGTTACTCACAAAAAGGAGGGAAGAATATATATATACTCTCCTGTAGTGAAAAAGGAGGATTATATAAATATGGAAAGCAGGTCATTTGTTGACAGGTTTTATAATGGTGCAGTCAATAAAATGGTTATGAATTTCATTGAGAATGATATGCTTTCATCTGAAGAAATAGAGGAGCTTAAAAATATATTGAACAAGAAGGAATAGATATGTTTATACAGCATTTTTTGATTTCCAATATATTAATCTCATTAGCAATATTGGCAGTCTTAATAATTAAAGCGGCAGCAGGCAGAAGGCTGTCGGCAAAATACAGCCTGTATATATGGACTTTTATTGTTATTTTAATGGCTGCCGCCTTTGTTCCCGTAATTGGAATATCTGCTTTAAAGGATTATAGTTTAACTGAAAATTTAGGTAAATACTCATACGATACTGTGAATATAACAGGAGATAGTGAGGATTTATATATTTCTGTGTATAGTTACGGCTTTTTATATGTAATATGGCTGCTGGGAGCTGCTGTTAATATGCTGTTTATGCTTTATGGTAGAATAAGACTTTTAAGAATAAGTGCAGAAAAAGAAATTGATCCCATTTTTGAGGAGTGCTGCAAAAGGGTGGGAGTAAGGTCTGATTTATATATAAGTCCCCATATAACCTCGCCTATGTCTTATGGTATTTTAAGACACAGAGTATTACTGCCTTATGGCTGTTTTGACGATAAAAGTCTTGAACATATTTTTCTTCACGAGCTTATTCATCATAAGCACAGGGATCTTTTCATCAATTATATTTTATGTATTTTGTGTGCCTTTTACTGGTTTAATCCATTGGTGCATATTATGCTTTCTGTTGTAAGACTTGATATGGAAATATATTGTGATTATGATGTCATTCAGCTTGCAGGGAATAATATTGAATATGGCAATACACTTTTAAAAATGGCTGAAAAAAGAAAAGGTATAAGAACTGTCAGCTATTTTTCGGTAAGCAAAAGAAATATTAAAGCAAGAATAATAAATATAGCAGGTTTCAATAAAAAGCATTCGGTGGGGGCTGTAAGGTTTACATTTGCATTAATGACTGTTTTGACTGCTGCTTTAGGCTCAGTTATGAACAGCTATGGCTACAGCATAAACAGTAGTGTAAGTATTCCCGATGCAGATTATGTGAATTTAAAGGAATATTTCGGAGATTATGAGGGGTGTTTTGTGCTTTATGACAGTACAAAAGACATGTATACTGTTTATAATAAGTCTATGGCAGAAAAAAGAGTATCTCCTGATTCAACCTATAAAATTGCTCTTGCCCTTAACGGACTTGAAGAGGGTATCATTACACCTGAAAACAGTGATATAGAGTGGGACGGAAAAGCTAATCCTTTTGATGAGTGGAACAGGAATCATAATCTTAATTCCGCAATGAAGAACAGTGTAAACTGGTATTTTCAAAGTATTGATGATAAGCTTGATAAAAGTGAAATAAGGGATTATATTGAAAAAATATCCTATGGAAATATGGCTGTGTATAGTAAAAAGGATTATTGGCTTGAAAATTCTCTTAAAATTTCAGCCTTTGAACAGGTGGAATTTTTAAGAAAGCTTTGCAGCAATAAATTTGACTTTGATGGTGATAATGTTAATGCTGTTTTAAATGCTATGAAAATTTCAGATAATTTTTATGGAAAAACGGGTACGGGTATGGTGAACGGAAAGATTATTAACGGTTGGTTTGTGGGAATTATTGACCAATATGATAATACATATATGTTTGCTGCAAGAGTTTCTGCTGATGATGGCGCAACGGGGTTGATTGCCGAAAAAATAACAAAGAGTATTCTTGAAGATTTATTAATAATAAATCATTATTAAATTGACATTGGTAAAGAATGGGTTTAAAATCAGTATATAAAATATATTTTGAGAGGAGCAATAACTATGATTGATAAAAAGGTTGCAGAATTATTAAACATACAGGTAAACAAAGAATTATATTCAGCATATCTGTACCTTGAATTTTCTAATTTTTATGTTGAGCAGGGTTTGTCAGGCTTTGCCAACTGGTATAAAATACAGGCTCAGGAGGAAAGAGATCATGCAATGTTATTTATGCAGTATATGCAGAATAATGATGTAAAGGTTACATTAGAGGCTGTTGATAAGCCTGATGCTGAGTTGAAGGAAAATATGGATCCTCTTAAGTCAGGATATGACCATGAAATTTATGTAACAAGTCTTATTAACAATATTTATGATGCTGCTTACAGTGTTAAGGATTTTAGAACTATGCAGTTCCTTGATTGGTTTGTTAAGGAGCAGGGTGAGGAGGAAACAAATGCTTCTGACCTTATTAAAAAGATGGAGCTTTACGGCTCAGATTCAAGAGGTCTTTATCTTTTGGATAGTGAATTGGGAAGTAGGGTATATTCCGCACCATCACTTGTGCTTTAATATATCAATGAAATACCTTGGCTGTTACCAAAATATGTTAATTGAAAAAAGTATATAATTAAATTTTTTAAGAGCAAGGTAGTTTTGAAATACCTTGCTCTTTCTTATAAAGAAAATTTATCTGTAGTACTTATCAATAATATCACAGGCAACAGCCTTTGCATCAGCTCCTGCTATATTTTTGCCATTTCCGTTCTCAAGGTGAACAGAAAAATAGACTTTATTATTTTCGTTTTCATAAAATCCTGAATACCATGCAGAATTATCTCTTCCTGTACCTGTTTTTCCGTAAACACCTATATTATCACTTGCCATAATATTTTTTAATATATCAATATCTCCCTTGTCATATTCTGTTTTGCCCTCAAAAATGTTGGCAATTACATTAACCATTTCAACAGGTGATATTTCAAGAGAAGAACCAAGCCAGAAACCGTTAGTATCCTCTGTGGGAGCTGCACCGCTTCCCTTCCACTGACTTACATCACAATTTCCATATCCCAGAGTATTTAAATCCGCTGCCATATTTTTTTGACCTACACCGTCTATAAGCTGCCTGTAATACCATACACAAGAATTTTGAAATGCTTCCATTAAATTAAGGTTTCTATTCCAGCTTTCAAAGGGATATGTACTGCCGTTATAATTCATTGTTGAATTTTCAGAGGTAACAACACCATATTTTAAACCTTCAAGGGTTGCTATGATTTTAAATGTAGAATTGGGCGAATATCTTGTGTTGCATTGCTCCTCGTTGTAAAGGCTGTAAATGCCGCTGTTATAATCGTAAAACACGGCACAGCCATTAATCCCATTAAAGCATGAACTGTAGTCCACAGTGTTTTTATCAGGCTCCTTTATAAGGGGACTGCATCCTAATAATGATATTGACATAATTCCTGTAATAATTGCTACAAAAAATTTTTTCATAAAAAACACTCCTTTGAATCTGATATTACATTTGTAGTACACTTATATATTACAACTGTAATATTGAGTTGTCAAGAGTTTTTTGTTTTAATATTTATAAATAAGTAAGCACAGCATATATTTCAAAAATATTAAGAATACACTAAAAGTTAAATTTACTATTGCATAAAGCAGGGTAAATCTGTTATTTGCGTTAATAAGTTGGCGGTGCGAAATAAAAATAAGTGAATTTGTATAAGCTAGCTTATAAACAAATTCGCTTATTGAATATTTCATAGGGCAGACGCCCGCGACCGAGGCGTCAGCCGAGGAAGAACGCCAACCCAAAGAAGAGGTAAAGATTTACCCGATGAACAAGGGTATATATTTCAAAAATATTAAGAATACACTAAAAGTTAAATTTACTATTGCATAAA
>CABVEG010000059.1 GCA_902497185.1 uncultured Eubacteriales bacterium
GCATCGCCTTGCCAAGGCGAGGGCCGCGGGTTCGAATCCCGTCTCGCGCTTTTAAATGGGACAGATAATTCTGTCCTATTTTTTTTGTTGTATGATACAAAAAAACATTAACCAATTTGTACAAAATTAACAAAATTAAAAAAAGGACTAGTATTTTTATTTTTTATCTGGTATAATAGGAATTAATCAAATTATGTGTATATAAGGAGGAATATTATAATGAAAAAGAAGTTATTAGGTTTCGTTGCTCTTGCAATGGCAATGGCTATGACTACTACATCTGCTTTTGCTGCTATTGGTCCAAGAGCAAGAGGTACTGGTGATGTTGATGGTGACAACGTTGTTACTGCTAATGATGTATTAAAGATTTTAAAGGGTTTGGCTAATGAGGATCATCAGGCTGATGTTGACGGTAATGCTATCGTTGAAAGCAGACTTGATGCAGCTATGGCTTATAAGACAGTTCTTCAGCCTAAGACTATTACAGAAGGTCTTGTACTTAATATTTATGCTACAGAAGGCATAACAGGTAATATCAATATTCTTGACACAACTAAATTAGGTTCTTCTGTTGCTGACGGTGACAAGGGTATGAAGGAAGTTAATGTTACTACTGCTGAAAATCTTTCAGGTGTAAGCACTATTAAGGATGCTATTTCTGAAGCTGTTGCTGCTGCTGCAATTAACAACAAGGCTGTAACTGATCAAATTAACAAGATTAAGTTCCACAGTAATGTTAAGGGTGATGTTAGCTTAAGATCTGAAAATGGTTGGTCTATGTTATGTAATGCTTTAAGATACATTGTTCCTATGGATGAGGCTACTGCTACTCTTTGTAACAAGACAGGCAATGCTAACTACACAGGCGATACTGATCCTAAGAAGGACAGATATGATGCTTTAAATGAAGCTAAGGCTATTCTTGTTGGTGAGCAGACTGATCCTGCTGCTGTTAATGAATCTGAATTAACTACTGATCAGATTATTGCTATTAAGGATGCTTTATTTGTAGCTATCCCTCCAACAGTAACCGAGGAAGAAATTACTAATACTGCTAAGGAAGTATTAGCTATAACTGATACTAAGTATGACTTTACTGTTGATTACAATGGCAACAGTACATTACTTAAGACTGATAAAGTTGCAGATACTCAGTTCCTTAAGGATGTTATTTCTCTTGCTCAGTATGACACTAAGACAATGGCTGACTACAGAAATACATTTGGCGACAAGTTAGTATTTACAGCTAAGAATATTACTAATGCAAATGCAACACCTATCACTGCTGTATTTGAGGTTGCTGAAATTGCTCAGTAATTTTATTACAAATAAAAAATTATAACCAATAAAACAAAAGAGAGATTGCTTATGTAATCTCTCTTTTTAAATAATTAAATTTTAGGAGAGTGAAAAATATGAAGTTAAAATTGTTAATTACTTTTGTCCTTACATTCACGGCATTATTCACTGCAACTGCTTTTGCTGCTGAAAACAAAGGCTTTACAGATGTGGACTTTTCTACGGAACAGGGACAGGCTATTGAAAAAATGTATAATGCAGGGTATCTTGCAGGCTATAATGATGGCAGCTTTAAGCCTGATGCCACTATTACAAGAGCAGAGCTTACAAGAGTATTTAATCAGGTATTTAAGTATGAATTAGATGAGGAAAAAGCTGCTGAAATGCCTGACTTTAATGATATTGAAAAAGGCGTATGGTATTATAATGATGTTAAAATTGCCCAGAGCAACGGCTATATTAACGGCTTTGAGGACAATACATTCAGACCTCAGGATAACTTTACACGTCAGCAGACTTGTGTTGTTTTAGCCCTTGCGGCAGGTCTTGAAAATAATATTTCAGACATTACCATTAGTGATGAGGTTTCACCATGGGCAGAAACCTATGTTAAGGCAGCCCTTGCCGATGGCGCATTTAAGCTTGAAGAGGGGAATGCATTTAGAGGAACTGTAAATATTACAAGAGGCGAAGTTTGTCAGGCTCTTGCAAAGTATGTTGTTGCAGAGGAGAACTCAACAGAAACTACTACTAAGGATTCTGCAATTACAACTACACAGAAGGCTGAGGCTACAACATCAGCCAAAACTGAAACAACTACTAAGAAGTCAACAAGTACTTCAGGAGGATCAGGCGGTTCAAGCGGTTCAGGTAGTTCAGGTAGTTCAGGCAGCCATACGGTTACATCAACAACTACTACAACAACTACAACAACTACTACAGAAGCAACAACCACCGTAGAACCAACTACTGAAACCACTACTCTTGTTATTGAGTTAAATGATGCACAGCTAAAAGCTCTTGACAATGTTATATACGATACTGAAAATAAACTTATTTACAGAGTGGATACTGATGCACAGATTGAGGTTGTAAATTATGTTCTTGATGCTATGAAGTCTTATAGAGCTGATTCAAGTTTTGATGTATCATCAGCTATTGGCGAGGCTAAAACAATGTATTATCAGTTAAGTTCAGAGGAAAAAAATCAGTTTAAGCAGGCAGTAATGCTTTCCTACAATATGAGTGATGTTGGACTTCTCCAAGAAATATTTGGCGCACTTTTATAATATTGCCGTGTTTCTTTTGACTACACAGTTATCCTTACTTGCAGGGTGAATATAGTCACCTTAACAGGTTTGGTTTATAAAGAGCTTTAATTGAATATATTTTAACAAAAATACCCCCCTGTTTCAAATCCGAAACAGGGGGTATTAATTTACTTATTATTTATTTTTCTTAGCATTTGCAAGCATCATAGCTCTAACCTTTAATGGAAGACCCATAAGAGTAATAAATCCGCCTGCATCCTTATGAGAGTAAAGCTCGCCTGTTGTAAAGCTTGCAAGCTCTGCATTATATAAGCTGTAAGGTGAAGTAACGCCTGCGCTTATAATATTTCCCTTATAAAGTTTTAACTTAACACTACCTGTAACATATTCCTGAGTTACATCAACAAATGCTGCAAGGGCTTCTCTTAAAGGAGTAAACCATTCACCTCTGTAAATTAAGTCAGCATACTTAATTCTGATAGTTTCCTTATAGTCTGTAGTTGCTCTGTCGAGGCAAAGGTATTCAAGATCTCTGTGAGCAGCATATAAAATAGAACCGCCGGGAGTTTCATATACACCTCTTGACTTCATACCAACAACTCTGTTTTCAACAAGGTCAGTAATGCCTACACCGTTTTCACCACCGATTTTGTTAAGATAAGTCATTAACTCAAGAGGCTTAACAGCCTTGCCGTCAAGTGTAACAGGTATACCCTTTTCAAAACCTATTTCAACATATGTAGGAGTGTCGGGAGCCTTTTCAGGAGATACACCAAGCTTTAAAAGACTGTCGAAGTTTGGTTCATTGGCAGGGTCCTCAAGGTCAAGACCTTCATGACTAATGTGCCAAAGGTTGGAATCTCTTGAATAAGAATCTTCCTTTTTCATAGGAACTTCAATACCTCTGTCAATAAGATACTGAATTTCGTCCTCTCTTGACTGGAGAGTCCACTTTTCATCTCTCCAAGCTGCAATAATCTGTAAGTGAGGAGCAAGAGCCTTAATACCGAGTTCAAATCTGATCTGGTCATTACCCTTGCCTGTAGCGCCATGACAAATAGCATCTGCACCTTCTTTAATTGCAATGTCAACAAGTTTCTTAGCAATTAAAGGTCTTGCAATAGATGTACCTAAAAGATATTTGTCCTCATATACACAGCCTGCTTTTACCATTGGGTAAATGTAATCTGTAATAAGCTCTTCCTGAACATCCTCAACGTAAATCTTGGAAGCACCCTGAGCAATAGCTCTTTCTTCAAGACCTGTTGTTTCTTTATTAGTTAAACCAACGTTGATACAAGCAGCAATAACTTCTGCATTGTCATAATTTTCCTTTAACCAAGGTATAATAACAGAAGTGTCAAGACCGCCTGAATAAGCAAGTACAATTTTCATATTACTTTCCTCCAAAAAAATATTTTTAATTTAATTGCTATTATTGTAACACTCATACAATAAATATGCAAGCTATTTTTTCAAAAAAATGTATATTTTTATATTTTTGGTGAATTTTTATAAATAATGCTTGCATATTATGCAAGTTTGATGTATAATCATAAATCATTATTAATTTGCCTGATTTTAGTAAAAAACACTGTACAATTACAGTTTTTAGGGGTATAATAATAATTTAAAGTAGAATTTTGTTATGGTTAAATTGGAGGCTATTATGATTAAGGTTGGTATTATAGGTGCAACAGGCTATGCAGGTCAGGAGCTTGTGAGAATAATTACTCAGCATCCTGAGGCGAAAATTGTTACTTTAACATCTCAAAGCTATGCAGGAAAGAATTATGAAGAAGTTTATTCAAACTACAGACATCTTGATTATATATGCGAGGAAGAGGATATTGAAAAAATGGCTGATTTATGTGACGTTATTTTTCTTGCTCTCCCTCACGGTGTTGCAAGCAAAAAGATTAATGATAATATATTAAACAAGGTAAAAATTATTGACTTAGGTGCTGATTTCAGATTACAGGATATTGATACCTATGAAAAATGGTATACGACCCATTATTCAAAGGATATTCTTCCCGAAGCCATATATGGTCTTTGCGAAATTAACAGAGATAAAATAAAGGGCAGAAGAATTGTTGCTAATCCCGGCTGCTACACTACCTGTTCAATACTTTCAATGTATCCTCTTGTTAAGGAAGGAATAATTGATAATTCCTCAATTATAATAGACGCTAAGTCAGGAGCAACAGGTGCAGGAAGAGGACTTTCTCTCCCTAATCACTACTGTGAGCTTAATGAATCTGTTAAGGCATATAAAATTGCAAGCCACAGACATACTCCTGAAATTGAGGAGCAGTTAAGCTATGCGGCAGGTGAAAGCATTGTTATTAATTTTACACCTCATCTTATTCCTATGGACAGAGGTATTCTTGCTACCTGTTATGCAAATTTAAAGGGTAGTTATACTTATAATGACATAAAGGCAATTTATGAAAAGTATTATGGCAATGAGCATTTTATAAGACTTACAAAGGAAGGTACTTTTCCTGAAACTAAGTGGGTTAAGGGTTCAAACTTTGTTGATATTGGCTTTGCCATTGATGAAAGAACAAATAGAATTATCGTTATTGGAGCTATTGACAACTTATTTAAGGGTGCGGCAGGACAGGCTGTTCAGAATATGAATATTTTGTTTGGTCTTGACGAAAAGACAGGTATTGATTATGTGCCTGTATTCCCTGCGTAATTATGGAAACCAGAAAGAATATTAGACTTAAAGAATATGATTATTCTCAAAATGGAGTTTATTTTATAACAATATGTACAAAAGATAAAAAAATGTTGTTTTGGAACAATAACCTTAATGTAGGGGCGAGCATTGCTCGTCCGTCAGATAACTATGAGTTATCTAAAATTGGCATTGTTGCAGAAGATGGTATTAAAAATATTTCCGAACACTATCCTGTTAATGTAGATAGCTATGTTGTAATGCCAAATCATATACATTTATTATTATCAATTACAAATAGTGGCGGACGAGCAATGCTCGCCCCTACAATTTCTCATATAATACAACAGTATAAGGGTTATGTTACAAAAAATATTGGTTTTTCTCCATGGCAGAAATTATTTTATGATCATATTGTAAGGGATGAACAGGAATATCTGAATATCCTTAATTACATACAAACTAATCCGTTAAAATGGCATTTGGACAAATATTATATTGAAGATTAGGAGGAATATTATGAAAATTATAGAAAATGGCAACGTAGTATCTCCAAAGGGATTTAATGCCTGCGGAAATGCCATAGGACTTAAAAAGGACAAAAAGGATATGGCAATTATTACAAGTGATGTGCCTGCAAATGCAGCAGGATGTTTTACAACAAACATTGTTAAAGCAGCTCCCGTTCACTGGGATATGGCTAATGTTGAAAACAGTATTAGCGGTATTGTTGTAAACAGCGGCAATGCCAATGCGTGTACAGGAAAGCAGGGCTTAAAGGATTCAGAGGACACTGCTGCTAAACTTGGTGAATTATTGGACACAGATGCGAAGCACGTTCTTGTGTGTTCAACAGGTGTTATAGGTGTTAATTTACCAATGGATATAATTTTAAAGGGTGTTGAAAATACATATCCTCTTTTAAGCTCTGATATAGAAAGCGGCAAAACTGCTGCTGAAGCTATTATGACAACAGATACATATGTAAAGACTGCTGCTGTTGAAACAGAAATTGACGGCAAAAAGGTAACTATTGGCGGTATGGCTAAGGGCTCAGGTATGATCAATCCTAATATGGCAACTATGCTGTGCTTTATTACTACTGATTGTTATATTAGTAAAGCTATGCTTCACAAGGCTTTAAAGAGTTGTGTTAAGGATACATTTAATATGATTAGTGTTGACGGAGATATGTCAACAAATGATACTGTTTTATGTCTTGCTAACGGTCTTGCGGAAAACGAGAAGATCAATACTCAAAATGAGAATTTTACCAAGTTTAAGGAGGCACTAAAGTACGTTTGTAAAAAACTTGCTGTTTCATGTGCTGATGATGGTGAGGGTGCTACAAAGCTTATTGAGGCTAAGGTAACAGGTGCCGTTGACAAGGAAAATGCAAGAAAGATTGCATTAAGCGTTGTTTCCTCATCTCTTTTAAAGGCTGCCATATTTGGTGAGGATGCCAATTGGGGCAGAGTTCTTTGCGCAATGGGATACAGTGGCGGAGAATTTGACCCTATGGGTGTTACTATTAAGTTTAGAAGTGAAAATGGAGAAATACTCCTTATGGATAAGGGTACACCTATTGTTTTTGATGAGGAACTTGCAGCTAAAATTCTTTCAGCTCATACAATTTACATAGATATGCTCCTTGAAGAAGGTACAAGTGAGGCAACTGCTTGGGGCTGTGACCTTACTTATGATTACGTTAAGATTAATGGAGATTATAGAAGTTAAAACGGAGGAAATTATGTTAGATGTTATAACCAAGGCAGGCGTACTTACGGAAGCGCTGCCATACATAAAAAAATTTTCAGGCATAACCGTTGTAATTAAATATGGCGGAGCTGCTCTTGTAAATGAAGAGATTAAAACTACTCTCATAAAGGATATAGCCCTTATGAAATACGTTGGCTTTAAGCCTGTAGTTGTACATGGCGGCGGCAAGGATATTAACAAGGCTCTTGAGGCAGTTGGTATTGAGCCTAAGTTTAAAGACGGCTTAAGGGTAACAGACGAACCTACAATGGAAATTGTACAACAGGTTCTTGCAGGAAAGATCAACAAAAATCTTGCAACAGAGCTTTGTCTTCACGGTATAAATGCTGTAGGTATATGCGGCAAGGATGCAGGATTTATGCAGGTTAAAAAGGCTATGCCAAAGGGTATGGACATTGGTCTTGTAGGTGAGGTTACAGAGGTTAAGACTGGCCTTATTAATACCCTTATAGATAATGATTTTGTGCCTGTTATTTCCTCTATTGGTGTTGACGAAGAGGGAAACAGCTATAATGTAAACGCAGATTATGCAGCAGTAGCTGTGGCAGGTGCCTTGAAAGCTGAAAAGCTCGTATTTGTAACAGATGTTGCAGGTATTATGCGTGATGTAAATGATCCGGACAGTGTTATATCAACTATTAAGGTTGAGGAAGTTAATAAACTTATTGCTGACGGAACTATTTCAGGAGGTATGCTTCCAAAGGTTGAATGCTGTATGGCAGGCGTAAATGCAGGAGTAAATAATGTGCATATATTAGATGGAAGAATTGCACATTGTCTTATACTTGAAATATTCACAAAAAAAGGTATTGGCACATTAATTGAAAAATAAGTGCACCGAGGGCTGCCCCTCGCTGTAAAAATAGGAGGAAAAGTATATGCAAACATCAGATTTAGGAGAAAAATATGTAATGAAGACATACAGCCGTTTTCCCCTTACATTTGAAAAAGGTGACGGAATGTATGTATATGATGAAAATGGAAAGGAGTACCTTGACTTTGTTGCAGGTATTGCAGTAAACTCCTTAGGTCATAATCACCCTAAGCTTGTTAAGACAATATCAGAGCAGGCAGCTAAACTTATACATATTTCAAATTTATATTATACTGAGCCACAGGTTAAACTTGCGCAAAAGCTAGTTGAAAACGGCAGCCTTGACAAGGTATTTTTCTGTAATTCAGGAGCGGAATCAATTGAGGCAGCATTAAAGCTTGCAAGAAAATACGGTTCTAAAACAGGCAGACAGGAAATTGTAACAATGTATCAGTCTTTCCATGGCAGAACCTTTGGAGCTGTAACAGCTACAGGCCAGGAACATTATCACGAGGGCTTTGGTGATATGCTTCCCCATATTAAATATGCCGTATTTAATGATATTGAGTCAGTAAAGGCAGCAGTTAATGATAACACCATTGCAATTCTTATGGAGCCTGTTCAGGGTGAGGGTGGTATCAGACC
>CABVEG010000060.1 GCA_902497185.1 uncultured Eubacteriales bacterium
TTCTTCTTTTACCTCCCTAAGAGCCGTTTGTTTATATGTTTCGCCGCTTTCCACTGTCCCCTTAGGCAAAACCCAGCCCATATATCTTCCATTTTGGTTTTTATAAAGCAGCAGAACCTTGCCATTATGGATTACTACGCCTCCACAGCTGACTGCTTCTATCATAGTTATACCTCCGATTCTGCTTGGCAAATAAATATATTCGCCTATTTACCACTATAATTGGTTATAGTATAACATACTTTTGGATATATTTCAATAGATAAAAGCCATTTTTAACAAATTAACTTATATTTTACGCAGTTTTTTGTTAAATATTGTTAATGCATTCTTAAATCATCACCAATAAATTCAAAAACTTTAAAACTGCCTACAAGTCTTGAAAAAATTCTCTCGCTGTAGGTTATATTAATATCAGTAGGACTTAAATTAGCAGATATTAGTGTAGACTTGTCAGCCCTTAATCTTGAATTGAGAATTTCAAAAAATTCAGCGTTTGTACTGCTGTTTACACCCTCCGTGCCCAAATCATCAATAACAAGCAGGTCACAATCCTGCAAAAGTTTAACAGCCTCTCTTTCATCGTTAGTGGCATTATTAAATCTAACATTCGTCATTGTTGTAAAAAGTCTGTAAGCACTCATATATATAACAAAATATCCTCTGTCAATAAGGGCTTTTGCTATACAGTTGCACATATAGCTTTTTCCAAGTCCTGAATGTCCGTAAAAAAGCATATTAAGAGGCTTGTTTTCAAAATTTTCAACTGCCACCATAGCTTCTGCCGAAATACTCCTGATATTATCATAGGGAGATATTCCTTTTTCTGTAATATTCCTTGAAAAAATATCATATCTGAAATTATCAAAGTTCTCCTTCTTTAATATATCACCCAGGTTTGAAAGCTGATAATACTTTTCTGCAAGTCTTTTATTAAAGCAGCTGCATTTTTCAGTACCAATCATACCTGTGTCTTTACAAATATTACACTTATACTTTGGTTCAAGTATATCATCTTCCAGTCCCAATGTTCTTAATATATTTTGTCTTTCCTGCCTTAATTTATTACTTTCATTTTTAAAATTATCAAATTTTTCAGGGCTGCCTCCATGAATTACACTTTCAAAAAGCTCCACACCTTTCCCACTTATCTCCCTTTCAATTTCTCTTAATCTGGGAACTTTTTCGTAAAGCTTTATCCTTAGCCTTTCCGCCTTTTTTTCTGCCGATATTCTATCTTTGTCATATTCCTCAAATATTTCTGAATATACACTGTTTTTAAGCATTATTGTCCATTTCCCTTTCTTTTAAGAATTTCAGCAATTTCATCGGGGCTGTATATCTTCTGATTATAATTATTAAATGTGCCCTTTGGCTGCTGAGGCAATGACTGTTGTTTAGATGCAGCTTTTTTACCCTTATAATCTGCCTCTGACTTTTCTATTGACTCTATAGTTGTTAAGCCTGAGTTTTTCCAGGATTCAAGTATTTTATTGCAATAAGATAAAGCCACTTTACCTGTATTTTCAATAGTCCTTTTTGCAGCAAGCTCAATAAGTTCAAAGCTAATCTGCCATTCCTTTATCCATTTATCTATGTAACCTTGTTCTTTCTGATTAGGCATTCTGTCTGTTACACCAAAATACCTTAAAACCTTGCCATAATTATTGAAAAAGCTCAGATAATTGCTTGCGCTTTCGAGAGTAGTAATTCCTTTTTCGACCCAATCCAAAGCAGTTTTTTCCATATATTTTGCAGGCTTATTATTTTTATAGCAAAAACTTAAAAGAGTACATATAACTTCAAAAGGAAGCTCAAGACTCTGATACATCCATACTATGGTTTCAGTTTCCTTTGGAGTAACAGGTTTCCCCTTCTGTCCTTCTGCAACCTTCAAAAGCTCTCCAACTTCAGGATTATTTTCTATAATGTTATTTATATCACTTGGTTTAAATACCGGATTTGCTACAACTATTCTTGCCTTTTCTTCAGTAGCTGCAGCCTGCTCTCCATTGGAGCTTGGTGTTATAAATTCTATAAAAGGCTCTTCCTTATTTCCTCCCGCCAAAATAAGTCCTTCCCTTTTCCAATATTTCCATGCCTTAATGACATCACTTTCAATAACATTAAACTTTTTTGCAATATCACTGTTTGATACTGAAAGCCCTGCTGATGCACAGCGGCAACCATATATATATATAAGTGAAAAAACAGGACTTGGCGCCTTTGCCATATAATTATCTATAAATTCATTGTCTATAACCGTTGCGGAAAAGCCGCTTAAAAACTTAATGTTACTCACGAAAACACCTCTTAACAATAACTGACGTTCTACATCAAATAAACCTAAAAAAATTTATTTGTCGTCTTTTAATATATCATAAGTTTATAATATTTACAAGGTGATTTTTTCTCCTCAAGCTCATATAAAGGCTGAAAAATTATATTTTCAGCCCTCATATTATTGAATAGTTATATAGCCTTTAATTTCACCATAATTCCCCAAAATATCAGTTGTATAATACTTTATTTCATAAGAGCCTCTGGTTGCAGGGTCAATATCATATGAAATACTGAAATCAATAGGATTATTTGCAGTATCATAGGCTGTTATGCCATAACGTATAACCCCTTCAAGTTTTTTTGATGTAAGATTATCGCTTGCCCTTATAGTCTTATAAAGACTTGTATATTTAAACTTTACACCTTCATTTTTCCATGGATTGTTTGGATTAGGGTCTGTTGGGTCCCAATTTGGATAAGTAGCATTTGCTCCAAGTATAATTGATTTTGGTCTTGGCAAAGGGTCATAACCACTGTCTACAATGTTAACATTTGTACCTACAGGACAATTATCATAAATCCACTTTGCATCAGCTACCGTTAATCTTACACACCCCATTGAAGCAGCAGTACCAAGCTTATTATATTCCTCTGCCTTGAGAGTGTCCGGACTTGTTGTCTTATAATACACGGAATGAAAAAGTATATTACCATTAATTCTTGTGGCATACTGACCATAAACATCGCCAAAAAGTGGACGCCATGTATATTTAGCCTGTGTATTAAAACTACCTGACGGTGTTCCGTTATTTGCACCTACAGAACATATCATAGCCTTAAAGGGCTTGTATTTTCCATCTTCTTCAAGTCTGTAAACTGTTACACAATTTGTACTTTTATTAACAGTTATGGTATACTTGTCCACTTCAGCATCGGCACTGACAGCAAGCAATGAAACAATAGACATTATAACAATCACCCTTTTTATTTAATTTTACCATATATTTATTATTAATACAATTAAAAAGATTCTTAATTTTATTTATTATAATAACTGACCGATAATCTTTAAAATACTATCACGGTTATATGTAAAATTTCAGTTTTTTATATAGTCGAAAAAATTTAAATACAGTACATACAACACAAAAGTGTTTATGCATTAAAAAAATAATAGCTGTTATTTTCATATATAACCTTTTCTAATATTAATATTAAAAATATTTGTTTCACGTATTATATGTTTTGTACTATAATGTGAACAAGTAAAATTTGGAGGTGTTTAAATGAAACAATATGTTGTAGATGCATTTACCGATAAAGTATTTTCAGGAAATCCTGCTGCTGTTTGTATAATGGATAAGTGGCTGCCTGATGAAATTATGCAGAAAATTTCCATAGAAAACAATTTATCTGAAACAGCTTTTGCTGTAAAACAAAACGAAAATTATAATTTGCGTTGGTTTACCCCCGGAGGTGAAGTGGAACTTTGCGGACATGCTACACTTGCAACAGCATATGTAATTACCCATTTTATAGAACCGACTTGTGATAAGGTTTGTTTTAATACTGCAAGCGGATTATTGACCGTAAACAAGGAAAAGGGACTTTTGACTATGGACTTTCCGTCATTTAAGCTAAAACCTATTGAAATAACTGATATGATTATAAATGCCATCGGTATAAAACCCACAAGGGCATATATAGGCGATGATATTGTATGTGTGCTAGAAAATGAAGAACAGGTAAGAAAAGTCATTCCTAATCAAAATATTATACGTAAATTAAGTGGTCTTTGTTTCCATATTACTGCAAAAGGTAATGATTATGATTGTGTAACACGGACTTTTGCACCAAAATGTAACGTAGCAGAGGACCCTGTATGTGGCAGAGCTCATTGTCATATCATTCCATTGTGGGCAGAAAAGCTAGGTAAGGTGGAGCTGACTGCATATCAGGCATCAGCACGTGGTGGTGTTTTATATTGCCGCTATGCCGGAGAACGAACGATATTAAGGGGACATGGGGCGCTTTTTTCAGAAGCTGAAATTTATTTTTAACAGGGAGTAAACAATTATGAAAAAGGTCAACAGAGATACAGCCGAACATTACAAATGGCAGGAAATATGTGATGGTTGGCATTTGGTACATAGAGATGATTTCAGTGTTATTGAGGAGCAAATGCCGCCCGACACATCAGAAAATATGCACTATCACACACAAGCAAGACAATTTTTTTATATACTATCCGGCAAGGCAATTATGAAATTTGCTGACAGTGAAATTATTTTAAACACCGGCGAAGGTATTGAAATTGCACCGGGTATAATTCATCAAATGGTAAATAACAGCAATGATGTAATTCATTTCCTTGTTATTTCCATTCCAAAATCACATGGAGATAAAATAATAGTATAACGAGGTGAAAATAAAAATGAAAATTATTGAATATCAAGAGAAATACAGAAAAGATTTTATAAAACTAAATTCAGAATGGTTGGAACGTTTTTATACAATAGAGCCCTTTGACCAAGATATGATGGATAGAGTTGATGAGTTAATACAAAAGGGAGCTATGGTATATTTTGCAATAGAAAACGAAAAAGTTCTTGCAACCTGTATGACAATACCCCTTACCGACAAAGTATGGGAAATGTGCAAACTTGCAGCCGTTGGGCAATATACGGGAACAGGTGCAGGAAGTGCCGTATTTGAAGCATGTATGAATTATGCAATATCAAACGGCGCAAAAAAGCTTTCGTTAATTTCTTGCCGTGCATTAAAACCTGCCATTCATATTTATGAAAAATTCGGATTTCGTGAAGTACCTTTAAACAAGGAATTTTGGGGCGCTGAAAAAGCAGATATAGAAATGGAGTATATTGTTAATCAATAATAGCGTGATAAATAAAAAGCAACCTAACAAAAAATTAGCAGTATCATAAGGTTCAATTTTTATATGCCGCCAAGTTTGCACTTTAACAGGTTTTAACTTGGCGGCATTCTTATAAATAAAACTATTAGAAATGTTGTTTAAACATATGTTGTTTTTACACAAATAATTGAATTGCTGCAACAGTAATAATTCCCGAAACAGCTATAGACAAACTGCTCATAGCCCCTTCAACCTCTCCTATTTCAAAGGCTTTTGTTGTACCTACTGCATGAGAAGCTGTACCAATTGCAATACCAACTGCAACAGGGTGAGTAATTTTAAATATTTTACACACACTTTTGCAAATTACATTGCCAATTATACCTGTTATAATAATGGCAGATGCAGCTATTGTATCAATACCTCCCAGTTCATCGGCAAGTCCCATTCCTATGGCAGTGGTTATAGACTTGGGCAAAAGTGAAATTCTCATATTTTCCTCAAATCCAAAAAGTATACAAAGGATAAATACGGAAACAAGACTTGCAAATACCCCTGAAAGTATTCCTCCCAAAACAGCCTTGTAATTTTTCTTTAAAAGATTTATCTGTTCATATAAAGGAATAGCTAAACATACCGTTGCCGGAGTTAAAAGCCAGCTCAAAAGCTCTGAACTTTCCCTGTATTTTTCATAATCTATGTTAAATACAATTAAAACTGTTATAACAAAAATTATTGAAATCAAAAGAGGATTTATCAGACCGTTTTTAAATTTTTTGTTAAGCAAAACACCTATCCCATAGCCTAATATACTGACAGCTATTCCCCAATAAGCACTTATACATAAAATATTGCTAATCATTTTTACTGCCCCTTTTTATTATAAATTCTGTAACTTTTCCCGATACTATCATTACAAAGACAGTAGTAGAAATTAAAATAAACAACACAGGTGCAATAACAGGCAATATTTTGTCAGCTACAGTAATTAGCTTTGCTCCTGCCGGTATAAACATAAGAGGCATTATAGCTATAAGATATTTACCGCTTTCCCTTACCCACTCAACTTTAATAATCTTAGTTATAAGAAGTAAAAGCATTATACATAAACCATAAATACTTGCAGGAATAGGCAAAGGCAAAAAGTTATATATAAGTTCCGCTATAAAAGTAATTGCCAAAATTAAGCCAAACTGAAAAACAAATTTCATTACATCATCTCCCAAAAAACAACAATGTATTTAGTATACTACCAAAAATGTTGTTTTTCAAGGATAAATATAAAAACTATGCTAAAAAAGTATTTTGCTCTTACCAATACACTTCCTAAATATGTTAATGATTATAAACAATTAAAGCACACCATACCGTGTAATGCAAAAGAAAAAGCCCAACAAGTTGGACTTTTTCAATCAATATCACTACATATTATAAATTACTTTAATTCGCCTGTCTTTAACCAGTCCTGATCGTCATAATCCTTATTTTCGCCAACCATACCCCAGATAAATGTGTAAGCCTTAGTACCTACACCTGAATGTATTGACCAACTTGGAGAAATAACAGCAGACTCATTAGGCATAACAATATGTCTTGTTTCATCAGGCTTACCCATCATATGGAATACAACATTGTCATCATCCATATCAAAGTATAAATAAACCTCCATACGTCTTTCATGAGTATGACATGGCATAGTGTTCCAGTTAGAGCCGGGATCAAGCTTAGTTAAGCCCATTGCCAACTGACAGCTGCCATATTCAACACCATCTCTCTGAGATAATCTTGCAAAGACCTCATCATGTATGTACTGATTAATAGTTCTCTTGTTGCAATCCTCTAAAGAGCCTAATGGCTTATGATTAGCATCATCATATGAAATTAACACTGTAGGATAAGTCTTGTGAGCTGTTGCAGAATTCATATAAAACTTAGGTGGATTCTTAGGGTCCTTAGCAGAGAAAGAAATTTCTTTAACACCCATACCAACATAAATAGCATCGCCGTTATTAACAGCATATTCCTTGCCGTCAACAGTAACAAATCCGTCACCGCCAATATTAATAGTGCCAAGCTCTCTTCTCTGTAAAAAATATTCAGCTGCTAATTCCTTGCTGCCTTCAAGTTTTAAAGGCTCAGTAGTTGGAGTAATACCACCGAAAATAATTCTGTCATTGTGGCTGTATACAAGCTTCATTTCACCCGGTACAAAAACCTTTTCTACTAAGAAATGCTTTCTTAATGTTTCTGTATCGTAATGTTTAACATCATCATAGTGATTTGAATATCTTACTTCTAAATTCATATTAAATTTACCTCCATACATTATTGTAAAAAGGCTGAAGGCTTAAAGCCCTCAGCCTTAGTGAAATTATTATTAAAATTATGAGCTACAACTTATCTCTGTACTCTACCAGAACCGTCATTAGACTCAACTTCAGCTCTTGTAACAAGGTTAAAGTCACCAGGGATAGTATGCTTAAGAGCAGATGCAGAAACAGCAAAGTTAAGAGCTGCCTTCATATCCTTACCATCCATAAGACCACAAATTAAACCACCTGCAAAAGAGTCACCGCCGCCAACTCTGTCAACGATAGGCATAATGTCAAATCTGTTAGATCTGTAGAATTCTCTAGTCTTACCATCCATAATACAAGCAGACCAACCATTGTGAGAAGCTGAGAATGACTCTCTTAAAGAAGAGATAACATACTTGAAGCCAAACTTGTCACACATCTGATTGAAGATGTCCTGATAACCTGCCATTTCAAGCTCACCTGAAGTTACATCAGTATTACCCGGCTTGAAACCAAGAACCTTTTCAGCATCCTCTTCGTTACCAATACAAACATCAACATACTGCATTAAGTTAGTCATAACCTTCTGAGCCTTCTCAGATGACCATAATTTCTTTCTGAAGTTAAGGTCACAAGAAACTGTAACTCCCTTAGCCTTAGCAGCCTTACAAGCAGCCTCAGTAACTTCAGCAGCAATATCTGATACAGCAGGAGTGATACCAGTGAAATGGAACCAGTCAGCACCCTCGAAAATCTCATCAAAGTCAAATAAATCAGCAGTAGCAGTTGAGATAGAAGAATGAGCTCTATCATAAACTACATTTGATGCTCTCATAGAAGCACCTGTTTCTAAATAGTAAATACCAAGTCTTTCGCCACACTTAACGATATGCTTAGTTTCAACACCGTATTTTCTTAAAGCAGCGATTGCACAAGTACCAATTGGGTTGTCAGGTACAGCAGTAACGAACTCTGCCTCGTGACCATAGTTTGCTAATGATACAGCTACGTTAGCTTCACCGCCACCGTAATTAATATC
>CABVEG010000061.1 GCA_902497185.1 uncultured Eubacteriales bacterium
ATTTAATTATGAACAGAATAGATAAAAAATTTCAGTCCTTAAAGGCTGAAGGCAAAAAGGCTTTGATACCATATATATGTTCAGGGGATCCGTCAGTTGAAATGACTGAAAAGCTTGTTTATGCTCTTGAAGAGGCAGGGGCAGATATTATTGAACTGGGTATTCCTTTTTCTGATCCTCTTGCTGACGGTCCTGTTATACAGGCGGCAGGCTTAAGAGCCTTTGCAGGTGGCTACAGACTTGCTGATACCTTTAAAATAGCTGAGAAAGTAAGAAAGAACAGTGAAATCCCTCTTGTTATTATGGTTTATTACAGCTCTATTATAGGCTATGGCAAAGAAAGGTTTTTGGAGGGCTGTGTTAATTCAGATGTTGACGGTCTTATAATTCCTGATTTACCTTATGAGGAATATGATGAGTTTAAGCCTCTTTTAGAGGGTACAGGTATTTATATGATTCCTCTTGTAGGTCTTACATCAGGCAGTAGAATCCCTATGCTTGTTAAGGAGGCTAAGGGCTTTGTATACTGCGTATCATCTATGGGTGTAACAGGTGTAAGAAAGGAGTTTGATACAAGAGTTGAAAGCTTTGTTAAAGAGGTTCAGAAATATACTGATACTCCTGCCTGCATAGGCTTTGGTATTTCAAGCAAAGAGGATATTGACCGCTTTGAGGCTTATGCTGACGGCTGTATTGTAGGCTCTGCCATTGTAAGAAAAATATTTGACAGTAATGGTGATTTGGATAAAGTTAAGGAGTTTGTCAGCAGCTTAAAATAATATGTATTTTGCTTAAAAAATTAATATTTTTATCTGTAAAAATGAAAAAATAAATGTTATAATTAAGTAAACAAAGATTATTTTTACAAATATTCGATGTTTCTTAATTTATATTTTTGCAGAGGAGGTATTATTATGAAGGCGTTGAAAAATATTGTTATTTTAGTTGTTATTGTAGTGTTTGTTTTAGGCTTTGTGCATATATGCATTGCCGATAATCTTAATATGAAAATTGAGGAGAGTGGCAATGGAGCTAAACTTGTACTTAACCATAAGGGCAAAAAATATGAGCTTACTCTTAGTCCATACAGCGGAAATAATGCTGTTAGAGGTACTGACGTTTCAGCAGGGACAAATGCGGAAGAGATAACTTTGGAGCAGGCAAAGACCATTGCTTTAAATGATGCAGGTTTAACTAATGCTGACTTTACAAAGGCAAATAAGGATTTTGACGATGGCATAGCTGTCTATGAAATTGAATTTATATACGACAGTAAGGAGTATGAGTATAAAATTGACAGCAGCTCAGGCAGGATTTTGGATATTGATATTGAATATAATGATAAGAATTATGTCAATAAAAATACAGGCACAGGTACGGGAACAACCTATAATATCACTTCTGCCGAGGCAGAAAGTATAGCACTAAAGAGTGGGGGAGTTTCAATAGGCAGTGTAAAATATATTCACTCATATATTGATAATGATGATGGCAAAATTGTGTATGAGGTGGAGTTTGCTGTAAATAATACTAAATACGAATACAAAATAGATATAAATAATGGTACAATATTGGAGCAGGATATTGACAATCACTGATGATAGGGAGTGTTATAAGTGAAGGATTATATTTCAAGAGATGATGCCTACAGGCTTTTAAAAAAGTATAATAAGGATGCCTTTCATTTGCAGCATGCTTTAACGGTTGAGGGCGTTATGAAGTGGTATGCCAATGAGCTTGGCTATGGTGAAGATGCAGAGTACTGGGGAATAGTAGGACTTCTTCACGATATTGACTTTGAACAGTATCCCAATGAGCATTGTATAAAGGCGCCTGAGCTTTTGAGAGAGGGCGGAGTAGGCGAGGATATTATTCATGCCGTATGCAGTCATGGATATGATATAACTGTTGATATTAAGCCTGAGCATGAAATGGAAAAGGTCCTTTATGCAGCAGATGAGCTTACAGGCTTAATATGGGCGGCAGCTTTAATGCGTCCTTCTAAAAGTGTTCAGGATATGGAAGTAAAATCGGTTAAGAAAAAATATAAAAGTGCTAACTTTGCGGCAGGCTGTTCAAGAGAAGTAATTGAAAGAGGTGCTGAAATGCTTGGCTGGGAATTAAGTGACTTAATTCAGAAAACAATTTATGCTATGCGTTCCTGCGAGGAAAAGGTAAATAAGGCTTGTGAAAAAGGCTTTGAGTAAGAAGGTTTATTAATAAAGCATATTTATGTTTATTTAATAATTGAGTAAAATACTTGCATTATGAATTTTTGTGTGATATAATGTTACCAAGTTATTTTAGTTAAGGAGGATATTATAATGAAGCACGTTAAGACTTTAAACACAAAGTTACTCCAGAACACTGTTGCAAAGGGTGGCTGCGGCGAGTGCCAGACTTCTTGTCAGTCAGCTTGCAAGACTTCTTGTACAGTAGCTAATCAGGCTTGTGAAAACAGATAAGATTATAACCTGTAATTAAGCTAAGCAATTAATTGCTTAGCTTAATTTTTGTGTGTTTATTTTTTATGAAAGGTGAATTTTATGATACATAAGTATTCCATGAACGGTCTTTTTATTGTACTGGATGTAAACAGTGGTGCTGTTCACGTTGTTGATGAGATTGTTTATGATGTATTGGATTTTTATAAGGAATTGCCTTTAAATGAAATTATATTAAGGCTTAGTGATAAATATTCAGTGGAAAGCATTAATGAAGCCTATGCTGAAATTCAGGAGCTTGAAAATGAAAAGCTTATTTATTCTGAGGATATTTATAAGGAGGTTATTCCTTTAATTGAAAAACGTGACCCTGTTGTTAAAGCACTTTGCTTACATATTGCCCATGATTGCAATTTGAAGTGCAAATACTGCTTTGCTGAAGAGGGTGAATATCACGGAAAAAGGGAGCTTATGAGTCTTGAGGTTGGTAAAAAGGCTATTGACTTCCTTATTAAGGCATCAGGTAAGAGAAAAAATCTTGAGGTTGATTTTTTTGGCGGAGAGCCCTTAATGAATTTTGACGTTGTAAAGGGCATTGTGGAATATGCACGCAGCATTGAAAAGGAATATGGCAAGAATTTCAGATTTACAATTACAACAAACGGTATTTTGCTTAATGATGAAATTATGGACTATATTAATAAAAATATGCACAATGTTG
Source organism: uncultured Eubacteriales bacterium (assembly GCA_902497185.1). GTDB lineage: Bacteria > Bacillota > Clostridia > Lachnospirales > CAG-274 > Gallispira. Next base: position 3,166 of record CABVEG010000061.1, read on the forward strand.
TTTTAAGCATTGACGGTCGTAAGGAGGTCCATGACAGAATGCGTCCAAGAGCAGGCGGTCAGGGCTCTTATGATAATATTGTACCTAAGTTCCAAAAGCTGGCTGAAAGCAGAAATCAGACAGACTATTATGTAAGAGGTACTTTTACAAGGCATAACCTTGATTTTGGAAAAGATGTTTTGCACCTTGCTGATTTAGGCTTTAAGCAAATTTCAGTTGAGCCTGTTGTAGCTGATCCAAGCGAGGATTATGCTATACAAGAGGAGGATTTGCCTAAAATTTTTGCAGAATATGAGCAGCTTGCAAAGGATATTATTAAAAGAAGAAAAAATGGACAGTGGTTTAATTTCTTCCATTTTATGATAGACCTTACAGGAGGTCCCTGTGTTACAAAAAGATTGGTGGGCTGCGGTTCGGGAACGGAATATCTTGCTGTTACACCTACAGGTGACTTATATCCATGTCATCAGTTTGTTGGTCAGGAGCAATTTAAAATGGGCACCGTTGATACCGGGGTTGAAAAAATGTCCATACGCAAGGACTTTGAACAATGTAATGTTTACAATAAACCAGTGTGTCAGAACTGCTGGGCTAAGTTCTACTGTTCAGGCGGCTGTGTTGCAAATTCCTACAATTCTCACGGCGACCTTATTACACCTTATGAAATTGGTTGTGAAATGCAAAAAAAGAGAATAGAATGTGCTGTTATGATTAAGGCTTTAGAGAGTGAAGAATAGTTGGTGAAAATGCACAATATTGTATGAAAAAAGCAAAATTTTGTTGACATACTGTGGCATAAAAGCTATAATATTTGTTAGATATTTTTAAGGAGGAAAGATAAATGAAAGGTAAGAATGTTTTTATTCTTTTGTTAGTGCTTATCATTACTGCAGGTCTTGTTGCTGTTGCAGCTCTTGGTGTTGGTAATGTTCCAAGCACTGGCGTTTCATCAGGCGGCGATGATTCTGCTGTAGAGCTTGAACTTGCTACTGATGAAAATGGTGAACCTGTAACTGATGAAAATGGTAATGTTCAAGCTGTGCTTGCTGCCACTACAGAGGCTGCTGCTGAGGAAGAAACTCTTGCAGAAGGCGAAACTGCTTCAGAGGGTGAAACTACTGAAACTACTACTGAAGAAAGAATCGGTTATGGCAGTTACAAGAACATTAAGCAGGGTCTTGATTTAAAGGGCGGTGTTTACATCGTTTACGAGGCAGAGAAGGACGGCACTCCTACATCAGATGAAATGGCTGCTGCTGTGTCTATGCTTCAGCAGAGAGTTGATTACAAAGGCTACTATGATGCAGAGGTTTCTCAGGAGGGCGACAGAAGAATCAGAGTAGAAATCCCGGGTGTTGAGGATGCTGCTGCTGTTGTTCAGGAAATTGGCGAGGCTGCTCATCTTACATTCAGAGCTATGAATGATGACGGTACTCCCGGTGAAGTTTTAGTTGACGGTGAGAATGTGGCTAATGCTGATAAGGCATATCAGAACGATGCTATTGTTGTTACTCTTAACTTTGACAGTACAGGCGCTCAGGCATTTTCAAGTGCTACTGCTAATAATATTGGTAAGCAGATTGGTATTTATATGGATGATATGTGCATTTCTGCTCCAACAGTTCAGAATGCAATTACTAACGGACAGGCTGTAATTACAGGAGATTTTACTGCTGAGGAGGCAGAAGACTTAGCTGCTAAAATCAGAGCAGGCTCTCTTCCTTTTAGCTTAAAGGCTCTCGAATACAATGCTACAGGTGCAAGGCTTGGTGCTGATTCATTATCAACATCTGTTAAGGCAGGCGCTGTTGGTGTTTTCCTTGTGCTTATATTTATGCTTATAAGATACAGAGTTCCGGGCTTGCTTGCTGATATTGCTCTTGTTGCATATACAGCTATTAACCTTGTTGTTATGAGTTTATTTGGTATTACTCTTACTTTACCCGGTGTAGCAGGTCTTATACTTGGTATTGGTATGGCAGTTGATGCTAATGTAATTATATTTGAGAGAATTAAGGAAGAAGTTAACGGAGGCAAGGCTGTTAAGACTGCTATTAAGAATGGTTTCAGCAAGGCTTTATCTGCTATTCTAGATGGTAATATTACTACTCTTATTGCCTGCGGTGTACTTTTATGGTTAGGTACAGGTCCTATTAAGGGCTTTGCTCAGACACTTATTTTGAGTATTGTTGTTTCAATGTTTACTGCTTTAGTTGTTACAAGAGTTCTTCTTTATGCTTGTGTAAACATTGGTATTAAGAGCCCTAAGCTCTATGGCGGTAAGTAGGAGGTTAATGTTATGAAGATTGTTAAGAATAGATTTATTTATATTGCTATTTCTGTAGTCATTATCCTCGCAGGTATTGCTGCCATGGTTTTTAACGCTGCAAGTGGTAATGGTGCATTTAATTATGATATTCAGTTTACCGGCGGTACTTCAATTCAGGTTGATATAGGTGCTGAAGTTGCCGATGATGAGGTTTCAGAGGTTATTAAGAGCATTACAGGTGAGGCACCTTCTCAGATTCAGGCTTTAGAGGGTACTACTAAGCTTATAAAGACTAAGTCTTTGGATATGGATACAAGAAATGCTGTTCAGCAGGCATTAATGGATAAGTACGAAATTGCTCAGGATTCATTTACGATTCAGGACGTAAGCGGTACTATCAGCGGCGAGATGAAGAAGAATGCTTTCCTTTCTGTTGTTGTTGCCTGCATTTGTATGCTTATTTATGTAAGTATCAGATTTAAGGATTTCAATACAGGTGCAAGTGCAGTTATTGCCCTATGCCATGATGCGCTTATTGTTTTAGGCAGCTATGCTTTGTTTAGAATTCCTATGAACAATAACTTTATTGCGGCTATACTTACAGTTCTTGGTTACTCTATTAATGCAACTATCGTTATTTTTGACAGAGTAAGAGAAAACAGAAAGACTCTTGGCAGAAATAATTTTGAGGCTCTTGTAGATACATCTGTTATGCAGACACTTACAAGATCACTCTTTACTTCTTTGACTACATTCTTTACTGTAGCTGCACTTTATATTCTTGGTGTTGATGCTATCAGACAGTTTGCTCTTCCAATCTGTGTTGGTGTAGTTTGCGGTACTTATTCATCTGTATTTATTGCAGGTAATATTTGGTATTTGTTATCATCCGCAACCTTAAAGAGAAAGCAGAATAAAACAGCTGTTAAAAACAAGAAATAATAATTAAAAGGCTGTCCTAAGGGCAGCCTTATTTTTTTGTGAGGTTTAAATTTATGTCTAAATGGTGTGTTAAAAAATGTAGTGTTGCTCCTGATGAGCTTATGGCCTTTTACGGAACGGGTAAGCCTCTTGCCTATGCTCTTTATAACAGAAAAATAAGAAACAGGGAGGAAATTGACAAATACATAAATTTTGAAAATTATCCCTTTGAGGATATAAGAAATTTAAAAGGTGTAAATGAAGCTTTTTTTCTTATTAACGATGCAGTTAATAAAAGGAAGAAAATATATATATATGGTGATTATGACGCTGACGGTGTAATGAGTACATCTATTATGTACAAGGGTTTAAAAGAGCTTGGTGCAGATGTAAGCTATTTTATACCCAACCGAGTAGAGGATGGTTACGGACTTAATGAAAAAGCTGTGAGAAAACTTATTGATGAGGGTGCCGAGTTTATAATTACCTGTGATAACGGAATATCTGCTTATGAGCAAATTGATGTTGCTGTAGGCGAAGGTGTTAAAGTTGTTGTATTGGATCATCATGAGCCTCCTTTTGAAGTTGAAAATGGGGTTAAAAAGGATATTATACCTAATGCAGATGCAGTGGTTGATGCAAAAATGCAGAACTGCGGCTATTCATTTACGCAAATGTGTGCAGGTGGGCTATGCTATAGGTTTATATGTGGATTATATGATTATATGGGTGTTGAACTTAAAAATAAAAAAGAGCTTATGGAGCTTGCTGCCGTTGCCACAATATGCGATGTAGTGGATTTGACGGGGGAAAACAGAGCTATTGCCGCAAACGGAATATCTCTTATGAATAAAGGAAGTTCAAATTTAGGTTTAAAAACCCTTATTGCTTTAAAGGATATTGAAGCTGTAACATCTTACAATATTGGTTTTGTTATAGGGCCCTGTATTAATGCCAGCGGCAGACTTGACAGCGCCAAAATTGCAGTGGAGCTTTTTACGACAGACAGCGCTGCAAGGGCAAAAGAGCTTGCTTCTGCACTTAATGATTTTAATGAAGAAAGAAAGGCAATTACATTTGAATGTTTTGACAGAATAGTTGAAAAAGTTGAGGGGTCTTTACTTATAAATGATAAAATAATTGTAGTATATGATGAAGCTACTCATGAAAGTGTTGCAGGTATAATTGCCGGAAGACTTAGGGAAAAATATGACAGACCTGCCATTGTCCTCACTAAGGGTGAAGGTGGGGTGAAGGGTTCAGGCAGATCAGTTGAAAACTATGATATGTTTAAGGGGCTTTATGAAGTTAAGAGTATTCTTTCAAAGTTTGGCGGGCATACTATGGCAGCAGGCTTGAGCCTTGAAAAGGAAAATGTTGACTTGCTTAGAAATACTATTAATGATAACTGCAATATGACTCTTGAGGATTTAGAGTCCGTTATTAGGGCAGAAACAATACTTGATTTAAGTGATATTACTGTGGAAAGTGCAGAGGAGCTTAAAATTCTTTCACCTTTTGGTAAAGGGAATGAAAGACCTGTCTATGGTATTAAAAATGTTGAGGCTGTGGATATAAGATTTGTAGGCAGTGAGGGAAATATTGTGTCCTTTGTGGCAACTGATGGAAGAAAGAGAATAAAGGCTGTGGATTTTAATAATTACAGTCTTTGGATTGATGCAATAAAGAGGTCCGGTTTTGATTGTGAAAATCTTAATGGAGCTGTTATTGGTTTTAGCGGAATGTTTAATATTGATGTAAATGTATATAAGGAATATGTTAATCCTCAGATTATAATTAGGGATATAAGATTTAATTAAAAATTTGACTAAAAAATTTAAAAAAAGTTGAAAAAAGTTCTTGACAACGGACCATAACTGTGATATAGTTATGAAGTTGTCACTTCTGACAGAAAGATGTGACAAAAACTTTGAAAAAAGTTAAAAAAGTTCTTGACAAAGTGTTAAAGCTGTGTTAAACTAATTAAGCTGTGACCGATAAAGTCAGGAAACAGCAAGAACGAAAAAACTTTGAAAAAAGTCAAAAAAGTTCTTGACAAAAGCTAATAGCTGTGATATACTAAATAAGCTGTCGCAGTGATAGCGAAAGAATTAGAACATTG
>CABVEG010000062.1 GCA_902497185.1 uncultured Eubacteriales bacterium
TACCTTTATTTATATTTTCATCATTATTACATATATTCTTTTCATCCAAATCTATATTTATGTTGTTTTCATCAGAGCTGTATTTAATATTGCAAATACCAAAAGGAACATACACAGAATATTTTGTAACATCACCATTTATTTCATAATTTCCCTTTATAATGCCGAAAAGCCACTTAAAATATGCTTTTCCTTTTATTTCTTCATTACTGCAACCCCATGCCTCATATTTACAGGAATTAAAAAGGAGAATTACTAAAATAAGCAAAGCTATACACAAAACTGATGCAATAAATATTAATATAATTTTTAATATCAGCCATAAAATACCCAGCACAGCAAACACCTACTTACATCTGTTGTTATAATATTCCTTAAAATTCTTTAAATCTCCGTTTTCATTAAACCACTTTTCAACAAGTTTTGCAGATAAATTTTCCGCTGATTGTTTTCCCTTTATTATGGCAATAACACCGTAGTCCTTATAAGCATTTGCGCTTTTTAAGGCATTTGAAATACTTATTATTTCCATAATACCGTTACCCACACTGCTTACACACACAGCATAATAATCAATCATTGCAATTCTGCTTTTTAACAAATCAGGCAAACTTTTTATATTTTCGTCTAAAATAATATTTTCGTAAAACCTCAATGACATCACTCCACATTGATATACTCAAATTCACTGTAGCCTCCATTATTTACACCACTGTTGTTTACGGCAAAAATACCAATCTTGCCTCCAACCCAGCTTTTTCTGGATACTTCATAGTGGAGAGTATCCCCTATCTTTTCAAAATTAATACCGTCACTGCTTATATAGCAATCTATGTTGCAAAGATAAGAAACCCTTAATCTTAGCCAAAGTGTATCAGCATCAATTTTCTTTTCCTTTATTACCTTTTCTGATGTCTTTACATCCTTTTTAAGATCAAAACTTACCTGCTTTACACTTCCATTTTCAATTCTCAGACCATAATAACTGCCGCCTGTAATAACAATACCACAGCTGTCATTTTCTTTAAGACTTAAATTCACCTTAACAGTTGCGTCAAATTCAGGTCTTGTCATAAGCTCACACATTACATTTGGTGCGTCTGAAATATTTTCACCTTCATAAGGAAGCGCATATAGCTTAATACCCTTTTCGGTAAAGTCATAAAAGCTGTCCTTTGGATATGCCTGCCACTGCCACTGTAAGCTCAGCTTACCACCCTTAAAATCATCACTGTCAACAGGAGGTATAATTTCACTTGTACAGCCCTTTGGCTTAGTATATTCCATAACAGGCTCACCAATATGGTCATTATTGGTGTCCACACCCATTTCAATCCAATCATCATCAGTCCACTTAGCAGGCTGTAAATGGGTAATTCTGCCATAGCCCTCTAAATCCTGAAAATGTATAAACCAACTTTCACCATTGTCCATATCTATAAGTCCACCCTGATGAGGTCCGTTTACGGGGCTGTCACCCTGCCACATAACAACCTTGTGTTCATAAGGTCCATAAATATTCTTACTTCTTGCCACCATTTGCCAGCCAGTTTGAACACCTCCGGCAGGAGCAAAAATATAATAATACCCATTTCTTTTATACATTTTAGGTCCTTCAAGAGTAGGATGATTAATTCTTCCGTCAAACACAAGAACACCATCATCAAGAAGCTTGGTTCCATCATATGTCATTTTGTGTAGAAAAAGCTTACTTTTATAACCAATTCTGCTCTTTGCAACACCTCTAATTAAATAAGCATTGCCATCATCATCCCAAAAAGGACAGGTATCGATCCAGCCCTTTGACTTTGCTACGCATACCGTATCATTCCACTTGCCAAAAGGATTTTCAGTATTAGCCATAAATATGCCTTCATCAGGATCACCAAAATATACCCAAAATTTATTATCATGGTACCTTATACTTGGTGCCCATACACCCATACCATGCTTTGGAGTTGAATATTTATCAAGAGGCATTTTTTCAACTGCGTAGCTTACAATTTTCCAGTTTACCAAATCTGTTGAATGTAAAACAGGAACACCGGGGAAATAAGTAAAAGAGCTTGACACCATAAAAAAGTCATTACCAACTCTTATAACATCAGGGTCTGAATAATCTGAAAATAATATGGGATTTTTATATCTGCCATTGCCTAAATCAGCAAGCCATTGTCCCTTAACTCCTTTATACATTATCTTTCAATCTCCTCTACCTTATCTCTGGTCATCAAATCATATACAGCCTGCTTAACATCCTTACCCTCATATAATACACTGTTAATTTCGTGAGTAATAGGCATAGGAATATTAAGCTTTTTGGACAGCTCATACGCTGCCTTTGCATTAATTACGCCTTCAACAACCATATGCACTTCATTAAGAGTTTCCTCTAATGTTTTTCCCTGTCCCAGAAGTATACCTGCACGTCTGTTTCTTGAATGCATACTTGTACATGTAACAATTAAATCGCCAACACCTGCAAGACCTGCAAGAGTTTCTCTCTTAGCTCCCATTGCTTCGCCAAGTCTTGATATTTCGTGAAGTCCTCTTGTCATTAATGCGGCTTTTGTATTATCACCAAAGCCACAGCCATCAGATATGCCTGCTGCAAGAGCAATTAAATTTTTTAATGCTCCGCCAAGTTCAACACCAATAATGTCAGTATTAGTATAAACTCTGAACATAGGTGACATAAATGTGTTCTGTACCTCAGAAGCAACATCAATGTCCTCGGAAGCAGCAACAATTGTAGTAGCCATATCCTTACCTACTTCCTCTGCATGAGAAGGACCTGAAAGAACTGCAACCTTACACTGAGGTATTTCCTCCTTTATTACTTGAGAAAGTCTTAATAAAGAGCCCTCCTCAAGACCTTTAGCTACATTAACAACAATTTGGTCCTTTTTAACAAAAGGCGCAAATCTCTTTGCAATACTTCTTACAAATTTTGAAGGAGTGGAAAATACAAGCATATCTGCCCATGTAACATCTTCATCCTTACAGGTAACCACAATGTCACTATCAATTTTAATACCGGGAAGAAACTCCTTATTTTCCCTATCAGAAAGAATAGCTGCCGCCTCTTCCTCTTTAAATGACCACAAAATTACATTATTACCTGCTCTTTTAAGCTGTACGGCAAGAGCCGTTCCCCAGCTTCCTGAACCAATTACCGCAACTGTTTTCATATAAACACCTCTTTATTTCTTGTTACTGCCAAACTTATTCTCAGTTCCGTTAAGTAATCTTTCAATATTTGATTTGTGCTTAATATAAGCAAGCACACAAAGCACAAACATCAATATAATTTCCTCAATGCCAAAACCATACCTGTTATTTAAAACAATCATAAAAACAGGATAAAGCAAAGCCATGGTAAGTGAAGAAAGGGAGATATATTTCTTAGCAATAAAAACTAAAAAACCAATTAAGTATGTAGCAAGAGCAACCTGCCAGTTTACGCAAAGCATTAAACCAAGTGTACAGGCAATACCCTTGCCTCCTCTGAAACCAAGGTAAAAAGGAAAATTATGCCCAAGGACTGCGCCAAGCCCTGCATAAATTCCGGGTAAAAGACTTTCTCCCATTATAAAACTTCCGCCACCATTAAATATAAGTGAACACACAATATAGGCAACAATTACCTTAAAAAGGTCAAATATAAATACCATTGCACCAACTTTTTTGCCAAGTACTCTTGTAGTATTGGTAAAGCCTGCATTGCCGCTGCCATATTCTCTAATATCAATTTTACCTACAACCCTGCCTAAAAAATAGGCAGACTGTAAACAGCCAAACAGATAACCTATAATCAGACAAATAATTCTGAACATAATTTATTATTCCTTTCGATTTCTAGCTATGAAATGTATTGGTGTACCCTTAAAGCCAAAGGCATCTCTAAGCTGATTTTCAATATATCTCTTATATGAGAAATGCAAAAGCTCAGTATCATTTACAAAAAGCACAAACGTAGGGGGCTTAACCGATACCTGAGTTATATAATAAATTCTAAGAGGTCTTCCCTTATCAGCAGGCGGCTGATTCATAGCCATAGCCTCAATAAGCACATCATTAAGCATACCTGTTGAAATTCTCATTGTATTATTTTCGTGCACCATATTAATGAGTTCAAAAAGTTTTGTTACTCTCTGACCTGTAGCAGCAGAAATAAATATTGTAGGGGCATAAGAAAGATATTTAAATTCAGTTTCAATATCCTTTACAAACTTATTCATTGTCTTGTTATCTTTTTCAATCTTGTCCCATTTATTTACTGCAATAATAACAGCCTTGCCTGCCTCGTGAGCAATACCCGCAACCTTTGTGTCCTGATCCGTAATACCCTCCTCGGCATTAATCATCATTATACATACATCAGCTCTTTCAACTGCGGCAACAGCCCTAATTATAGAATACTTTTCAATATTTTCCTTAATTTTGGACTTTCTTCTCATTCCCGCCGTATCAATAAATACATACTTTTGTCCATTATATTCATAAGGTGAGTCAATAGCATCTCTTGTTGTGCCTGCCACATCACTTACAATAACTCTTTCCTCACCTAAAATTCTGTTGATAAGAGAGGACTTACCTACATTAGGCTTACCTATAATAGCAACCTTAATAATATCCTCATCTTCTTCACCTGTTTTATCCTCAGGAAAATGTTTAACAACCTCGTCAAGCATATCGCCTATACCAAGCATCTGACCTGCACTCACACCAAAAGGTTCACCAAGTCCAAGCTGATAAAATTCATAAATATCCATACCAAACTTAGCAAGGTCGTCCATTTTATTTACAGCAAGTACAACAGGCTTATGAGATTTTCTCAAAATATTTGCAACCTGTAAATCAGCATCAACCATACCTGTTCTGACATCTGCAACAAAAATAATAACATCAGCAGACTCAATGGCTATTTCAGCCTGAGAATACATATTTTTAAGCATCATATCATCACTTTCAGGCTCAAGACCGCCTGTATCAATAAGTGTAAAGTTGTAGCCAAGCCATTCAGCATCAGCATAAATTCTGTCACGGGTTACACCGGGTGTATCCTCTACAATAGAAATCCTCTGACCGGCTATTCTGTTAAATAATGTAGATTTGCCTACATTAGGTCTGCCTACAATAGCAACTATAGGTTTAGCCATTTTAAATTTCCTCCGTTTTCAAAATTTCTTTAAGAAGCTCAGCACCTTCGCACTTAGCTCCCGTTACTTTAACATTTAACTCTCTTTCAATGTCCTCAAGAGTTACATCATCAAGAAGTGCAGACTCTCCTGTTCTTATACAGCTTTCAGGGATAAAAAGTACAGAGCCAAGCTCCCTGCCCTTTAATTGCTTAATAATGTCAGTTCCGGTAATAAGTCCACTTACTGTTATTGTTCTGCCAAAATAATCATTGTCAATGGCATATACATTAATTTTTGTATTAACATATTTTTCCATTATATCACAAGCAAGAGAATAAATAAAGTCAAAAGATATTTTTCCTGTTGCAATACTTACATTTCTTACCTTGTCATCACCCTTTAATGTGTTAAAATAATCATAAAACTCCTTTTTTGTAAGGGTAATCATACCAACACCGTTTTCATACTGTGCATAGTCCTCATAAAAATCATTGTCTGGCAGTTCTTCTTCTGCTGTCAGATAAAATTCATCACTTAAATAGCAAAATCTTGTACCATATTCCTCTAAAAACTTATTTTGCCAAACAGAAACCTGTTTTATTATTTTCTTACAATCCTCTTTGTTAAAAAGCTCAATATCAGCAAGTCCCTCTCTATACTTCGACTTGCCGAAAGGAACTATTGCCATACTCCTTGCAGTAGGTAAAAACTGTGACAAATCCCTTATGCTTTTTTCAAGATAGTCACCGTCATTTATATTTTTACACAAAACTATTTGAAAATTCATTTCTATATGATTGTCATTAAGCTGTTTTAAATAGTCCATAAGTTTTACGGAATTAGGATTTTTAATCATAAACTTTCTAAGTTCCATATCCGTAGTATGAACAGACACGTTGATAGGCGACAAATGATAGAAAATAATTCTGTCAATGTCCTCCTGCTTCATATTTGTAAGTGTAACATAATTGCCTTGTAAAAATGAAAGTCTGGAATCATCATCCTTAAAATACAAATCCTTTCTCATACCCTTTGGCAGCTGGTCAATAAAGCAGAATATACACTTATTTGAGCAGGATCTTGCTTTATCCATAAGACCTGACTCAAATACTATTCCTAAATCCTCATATTCTTCCTTATCTATTTCAAGAAGCCATTCGTCACCGTCAGGCTTTCTGATACCAACCTCAATATATTCACTTTGTATCATATATCTGTAGTCAAGGACATCTTTGACAGCCTTATTATCAATATCTACAAGAATATCACCAACTTCAATACCAAGCTCCTCGGCTATGCTGTCTTTCTCAACCTTAATTATAACATTCTGCATTATATCACTCCATATCAAAAAGTGTTAATTGTGACATTTTATATTTTTTCTTATATCCGTTTATAATAGCTTTCATATCATAAAGTATACCATATTGGTTACACTTTTGTGCAAATATATTCCACAGCTTTTTAATGTTAGGACTTTGACAAACATAATAATTGCCAAATCTTTTTATATACTTATCACACAAATTTTCATTTGGAAACAGCTCATTCAGCTTTTTATAGTAGTGCTCCCTTTGATTTTGTCTTAATGTCATACCAAAGGCAGGATAAATAAACTTAGCTCCGACCTCATGGGCTTTATCAATTATTGAAATTATATTTTCTTCATTATCCTCTATAAAAGGCAGAACAGGCATTAACAATATGCCTGAAAATATATCATTGCTGCTCAGTTTTCTTATAAGCTCAAATCTTTCAGAGGCTACAGCAACATTTGGTTCAATTTTACTGCAAAGATTATCATCAGATGTAGTAATTGTTATTTTACAAAGCACAGGCGCCTGCTCCTTTATTAAATTTAATATATCAATATCTCTTTCAAGTAATGTACTTTTTGTTGCAATCGTAACTCCAAAGTCATAGGCATATATAAGCTCTAAAGCATTCCTTGTTAGCAAAAGCTCCTTTTCAAGTGGATTATAAGGGTCACTCATTGCACCCATACCTATAACACCCTTTTTCACCTTACGTCTTAAATCATTTCTTATAATTTCAAGGGCATTTTCTTTAGGCTTTACAATATCAAAATTTTCTATACCATAACAGCTTGATCTGGAATCACAATAAATACAGCCATGACTGCACCCTTTATAAATATTCATATTGTAATCTGTACCAAACCACTGACTACCGTCCTTCTTATTTGTTACAATAGTTTTAGCTTTAACATATTCCATAATCTACAAACTTATAAATCCTGCCATTGAACCTCTTTCATTACCCATTAATCTGTGTGTAAAAAACATATCTGGACTGCACATTGTGCATATTCTGCTGTTTTCAATATTTTCCCTCAAAACACCTGCATTTACAAGTATTTCTTCATTCACACCATGAAGGTCAATATAATAATGCCCTTCGTTTTGATTATCTTTTTCAATAAAATTGTCAACCCATTCAAATGACTTTCTAAAAGCATCCACAACAGGTTGGTCAACCTGAAAACAGCACTTGCCAATTGCAGGTGCAATGCCACAAATAATATCCTTTCTGTTGCAGTCATAATCAGAAACCATTTTATCAACAGTTTTTCCGCCTATAGCAAGAACAGTACCTCTCCAACCGCTGTGACATATAGCAATAACTTCTTTTATCGGATCATAAAAATAAATAAGTACACAGTCAGCAGAAAAGCCTGTAAGCACAACATCTTTGCAATTTGTGATTATGCCGTCATAGCCTTCAGCTTCTCTTTCCTTAAATAAACCCTTGCCTCTGTCAGCCTCAGTAACATTAATTATCCTGTCTGTGTGTATCTGTCTTGTCCACACTGTATTGTGGCTGTCACAGCCTATAGCATCACATATTCTTCTGTAATTTTCAATTACATTTTCTCTACTGTCCTCTCTCCAGCCTAAATTCATTGAGCCATAACAACCCACTGACACGCCGCCGTGGCGTGTTGAAAAGCAGTGCTTTATATTTTTAAGTTTATCAAAGACATAATACTGAATATTTCCTTTTTTTACTAATTCCATATAAACTCCTCAAAAAGCATTTTTAATATGCTCAATCTTTTTGCCTAATATTTCAATAACATCAAAACGCATATCACAACTTAAACTGTTTTCCATAATGTACATTTCAGCAGTTCTTTTAATCTGCCTTTGCTTAAAAGCATTAACAGCCTCTCTGGGTAAGCCTTTATTTGTATTACTTCTGTATTTTACTTCTATAAAAATAATATAACCCTTCTTTTTAGCTATTATATCAATTTCACCTGTTTTGCGCCTGTAATTTGTTTCAAGTATCTTATA
>CABVEG010000063.1 GCA_902497185.1 uncultured Eubacteriales bacterium
GCTCGGGTTCAAACTTTATAATCTGTCGGCAAAGCTCGGAGCCTATAGAGCCCCCTCCTCCTGTAACAAGCACTACTCTGTCTTTAATATATTCAGAAATGCTGCAAATATCAATAGAAACCTCATCTCTGAAAAGAAGATCGGTAATATTTACATCTCTTAATCTCTGAAATCCTCCGTCAGAAATATCACTCATTGGCGGAATTGTTTTAAGAACACAGTCAGTTTGAGTACAATATCCCATTATTCTGTTAATCTGCACATTTGTAGCTGAAGGTATGGCAACTATTATTTCATCAATTTCATACTCTTTAGCAAGTCTTGGAATATTTGCTGTATCATAGGTTACTCTTACTCCCATAAGTTTGCTGTTATTTTTGCTAAAATCATCATCAACAACTATAACAGCCATTCTGTCCTCGTATCCTTTTTCACTGTTTATAATACTTCTTACCACATTGTAGCCGGAATAGCCTGCACCTATAACAAGAACACGTTTTCTTCCTGACTTTTTGTCAAAAAAGTGTTCAATATTTATAAAAATACGCTTTATAAAACGATAACCTGAACGTGAAAATATAAAGAAAATTATACTTATTATCCAGCCTACAATAAGCATTCTTTTAGGCAATTCTATATTAACAGCATTGGAAACAAAATAATAATAATAACCGTAAATTGCCGCAAATATAATGGTATTTGCCACAATTATTTTATATATGTCATCAATGGTTGCATATTTCCACAAGTTTGAATAAAACTTAAAAATACCATATACAATAATGCAAAATGGTGAGACAAAAATAAAGGTATACTTATACCACTGCCACACCTCAGCAGGAATAAGCCTGCCCTCACCTCCCGGCAAACCGGGAATGGTTCCTCCGTACCACAGGCATATAGCAATAATTATGGAAACATTAATAAGCACCACGTCAAGCAGTACATAAAGAAGCATTTTGTTCCTCTGCTCCCTAGCCATAGCCGTCAGTTTAACCATAAACTCCCTCCCTATTTTTATAGGCGAGGAAATTCCCCGCCCTTAAAAATTTCTGCAATAATTATTCATTTTCTTCAGGATTTATTACATTGGCGCCAAAGCCCATACCAAGCAATACCCAAAACACAGGTGCTACAGAAACTACACTGTCTGTAGTCATTGCCGCAACCAGATATGCCACAACACCTGCCATAATACCAATTCTAATGGCATTTAAGGCTTGTGACTTGTCCTTAAACACTTTTTTAACAGTCTGAACAATATAAAAGACAAATAAAGCCATCATTACCAAAAGTGAAATAAAACCTGTATTAATACCAATCTGTAAAAACATATTATGAGGTTTGTCAATAATTACATAAGGATTACCTAAATAATTAAGCTTACTTCTCACATCATTTTGCGGAAATCCAAATACAAAGCAATCAGGACCTGCACCTAATATAATATTATGCTTTAAAAGAGGAATACTTCTTGACCATATATAGCCTCTGTTTGAACCCAGTCTTTCAACACCCTTAAAGCCCCAGCTTTCAACAGGAGTATTAATGTCAACAGCATTTCCAAACTTGTCAAGAAGAGATAGCTTGCCATCGACCTCACCAAACTGGAATGTTGTTTCATTTCCGGCATTATCTACACCAATAAGACTTGCAACAAACAGATTTTTAGATTGCATTTCATAAAGGTATAAATTCCATTGCACCCCTGATTCATTGTATATATATCTTGTACCTCTGTCATTTTCCATAGGTTCCTCACCTGTAGGGTCAAGCACAATACCATTATGCATAAATTGTGTAGCCTCTCTTGCAAAATCAACAGCAAATTCACCGTCTTTGGTAATAACCTTACCAACCATACCTTCAACTTCTACATCCTCATAAAAGCTGGCTGATTCAGTAAGTGTGCCGCTATTTTTAAGAGCATCGGTAATGACATTAAATTTCTGAATTATGACTGCATTTGAATTAAACAATACAAATAAGGCAATAATTGCCGCAACAATGCCTCCAACAGTAAAACCTATTGCTTTTTTGCTCTTTATTGCAAAAACATAATAACATACACACACAACAGCACTAAATGCCACGCCAGCCATAATGCCAAGCAAACCGCCTACGGAATTAGAGCCTATGGCACAAACAAGAAGTATAACTGCAAATATGGCAAATATCCATTTAAACTTATTCCTTAAAGGCATAAGTATCGCTGAAACACCTAAAAAAGAAAACATCATACCATAATACATACCTGCACAGTTAGGATTGTAAAGAGTGGCAAATACTGAATCAAACTTAATCTTCAACGGCATACCATTATAGAGGTCGCCCATAATAAGTTTGTTTATAAATTCATTTGAAAAAATATTAAAACCAAAAAACTGCAATATACCAATAATTCCCAAAAAAATTCCTGAAAACAAAAAACCCGTAAGCAAAAAATTAAGTCGCTTTTTATCTGAAGCAAATGCCATGGCAACTATCATAAACACCATATAACAAAGCCACACAAAAAAGCCTTCATATCTTTCAGATACACCAAAAAATGATGTGTGATGATACTTTGAAAATATGGCTGATAATAACGCAAAGAGAAGATAAACACCTGAAAGAATTACCGGTGTTGACTTAAAATTAATAGTGAAACCATCCTCGCCTAAAATCTGAAAAGCCATAAAAACAGCAATAATAACACCCATTGTAATTATAAGCACTGACTTACTGTGAGAAAAAACATCATTAATCATTGAGCCGCTTCGTATAACATTATATTCCTCACCACTTATCTCAATTTGGCTTACTTTGCAGATAAGTGGAATTATCGCAACAACTATAAACAGAAATATACCCATAAGTTTATCTGATGTTGTTAAGTTATTTTGTACTTTGTTATTCATATAAACCCACCTTTACACAATAATCTGCTTTAATTATACCATAGCATTAAATATTTTACAACTTTTTATTAAAAAAAGAAGCCTTTGCAAAGCAAAGACTTCCACAAGGATTACAGATTATCAAGCTCACTTAACTTATATGATAAGGTCATAACACTGTCTGTAAGATGTACATTTTCCACTATAACATTATCCGGAGTATGCAGATCAATATGAGAAAAATTCCATATACCCTTTACACCATTTTCAACTAAAATAGGTGAAATTTGAGGTGCATTATTTTTGGGTATTGACAATACGGCAATATCCACTTTATGTGACCTTAAAAATGACTCAAGTTCTGATACATTTCTTATAATTATATCCCCTGCCATTTTACCTATAATTTCAGGGTTGTTGTCAAATATACCTATAAAATTAAAGCCTCTCTTTTTAAAATTACCATAATTTGCAAGAGCCTGTCCCAAGTTTCCTGCACCAATAATAATCAAACTATATTCTCTGTCAAGTCCTAAAATTTTTTTGATTTCTTCATAAAGCATCTCAACATTATATCCATAGCCCCTTTGTCCAAAGCAGCCAAATTTATTTAAATCCTGTCTTATCTGAGATGCGGTAACATTCATCCTTCTGCTTAAATCACCGGATGAAATTCTTGTAATACCGTGTTCAAGCAAATCCCCTAAATATCTGTAATATCTCGGCAGTCTTTTTATGACGGCTATAGAAATCTTTTCTTTTTCAGTTTTGTCCATAATTATTCACCTTTTTTCAATTCCTTTTTATTATTATAAAAGAAATATCTTTTTTTGTCAATCTTGACTTTTTTACTTTTATTTATTGCCATTTTCTGATACAATTATTATAATTAACCTTTGGAGGTCGTAATATGATATTAGCACTTAATAATGTATCAAAAGCATTTGGTACAGATGTTATACTTGAAAATATTTCATTTCATATTGAAGAAAACGAGAAAGTTGCTATTGTTGGTGTAAACGGTGCCGGCAAGTCCACACTTTTCAAAATCATTACAAAGGAGCTTTCTCTTGACAGCGGTGAAGTTATTATGCCAAAGTCTGCAACAATGGGATATTTTTCACAAAGTCTTGAAATAGACAGTAACAAAACAATATATGGAGAGTTGCTTACGGTATTTGAACCAATAATGCTTATTGAGCAGCAACTAAGGGATATGGAAGCACAAATGTCCCAAATAAAGGGTGAAGAGCTTGAAATTCTTATGAATAAGTATTCAGAGCTTTCTCACAAAATGGAGGAAATGGACGGCTACAGCTATCATAGCCGTTTAAGAGGTGTTATAAAGGGTCTTGGATTTAGTGATGATGAAAGCGGACAAACAATTAACGAGCTTTCAGGAGGACAAAAAACAAGAGTTGCCTTAGGTAAAATACTTTTAAAAGCTCCTGATATTCTTCTCCTTGACGAGCCTACAAATCACCTTGATATTGATTCCCTTAGCTGGCTTGAAGATTTTTTAAGAGGTTATAAGGGCGCTGTTGTTATAATTTCTCATGACAGATATTTCCTTGATAAAGTTGCAGGCAAGGTTATAGAAATTGAAAACAAAAAGGCTAAGGAATATTTCGGCAACTATTCCTATTATGCCGAAAAGAAAATGATTGACAGGGAAATTGCCTACCATCAATATATAAATCAACAAAAAGAAATTAAACGACAGGAAGAAGTAATTAAAAAGCTGAGAGAATTTAACAGGGAAAAATCCATAAAAAGAGCGGAAAGCCGTGAAAAACAGCTGGAAAAAATTGAAAGAATATCTGCCCCCGAAAATCTGCCCGATAAAATGCGTCTTACAATAAAACCATTAAAGGAAAGCGGAAATGATGTGCTTTTTGTCGAGGATCTTGCAATGGCATTTGATGGTATTCCCCTTTTCAACAACATTACATTTGATATAAAAAAGGGTGAAAAAGCTGCATTAATCGGTCCTAACGGCATAGGCAAAACAACACTTTTCAGAATAATACTTTCAAAGCTTAAAGCCAAAAACGGAAGTGTTAGGCTTGGTTCAAATGTAATTATAGGTTATTACGATCAGGAGCAGGCTGATCTCAATCTTAACAAAACCATATTTGACGAGATTTCAGACACGTATCCTGACCTTACAATTACACAAATAAGAAATGTACTTGCCGCCTTTGTATTTACGGGTGATGATGTATTTAAAACAATAGGTACATTAAGCGGAGGAGAAAAGGGACGTGTTGCCCTTGCAAAAATTATGCTTTCAAATGCCAATTTCCTTATACTTGATGAACCTACAAACCACCTTGATATTAACTCTAAGGAAATACTTGAACAGGCACTTCAAAGCTATGAGGGCACAGTTTTATATATTTCTCACGACAGATATTTTATTAATTCAACTGCAAGTAAAATTATTGAACTTAACAAGGATAAAGCAACAATTTATCTTGGCAATTATGACTATTATATTGAAAAAACAGCTGAAAATGAAGCACCTGCCACTGAACAGGAAAACATTACTGAAACAGAAAACAAACTGGACTGGAAAAAGCAAAAGGAAATACAGTCACAGCAAAGAAAAAAGGAAAATCAAATAAAAAAACTTGAAAAAGAAATTGAGGAAACGGAAAGCAAAATTGAAGAACTTGATTCTCTCCTTGCTACAGAGGAGGTATATACAAACTCTATGCGTTCCCGTGAAATTTATGAAGAAAAAGAGGCGTTTGAAGAAAAGCTGATAATCCTTTATGAAGAATGGGAAAAAGTAAATGAATAAGTTATTGCTAACTTTCCAAGTATATGCTAAAATATATGCAGAAGTTAAAACTTCCTGCCGCTATGCTCTTTTCATTTCGCATAGCTCTTTGCTTTCGCAAAGAATATAACTACCTCCGCTAATGCGTCGGTAACTTTTCGAGCAAAATCGAAAGCAAGCTTTCATTTTGCTTCTCATAAGTTAAAATATAATAAATAAATTTGTATGAAAGAAGGATAAAAATGAAATATTTGGTATTATTATGTGACGGTATGGCTGACTATCCCATACCCGAACTTGGCAACAAAACACCAATGGGTGCTTCAAACACACCTAATATGGACAAACTTGCAGAAAAAAGTGTAATCGGTCTTGTTAAAACCGTTGCAGACAATATGAAGCCCGGCAGTGACGTTGCAAATCTTTCAGTTTTAGGTTACGACCCACAGGTTTACTACACAGGCAGATCTCCTCTTGAGGCAGGCTCAATAGGAATTGATATGAAGGACACAGATGTTTCTTTCAGATGCAATCTTGTTACATTATCAGATGAAGAAAATTATGAGGACAAGACTATCCTTGATTATTGTGCTGATGATATAAGTACCGAGGAAGCAAGGGAGCTTGTTGAATATCTTGAAAACCACTTAGGCAATGATGAATTTAAGCTCTATAGCGGTGTAAGCTACAGACATTGCTTAATATGGAATAATGGTACTCTTGAAGTAGGTAATTTAACACCTCCTCACGACATTACAGGCAAGCCTATAAAGGAATACATACCAACTCACAAAAACGCTCAAAAGCTTTATGAAATGATGGTTAAATCTTATGATTTATTAAAAGATCATCCCGTTAATAAAGCAAGAGAAGCAAAGGGGTTAAGACCTGCCAACAGTATGTGGCTTTGGGGTGAAGGAGTAAGAGCAAGCCTTATGCCTTTTACCGAAAAGTATGGTTTAAAAGGCTCTATGATTTCCGCTGTTGACCTGTTAAAAGGTATAGGTAAGTTTTCAGGTATGAATGTAGTACACGTTCCCGGAGCAACGGGCTATATGGATACAAACTTTGAGGGCAAGGCTGAGGCAGCAATTAAGGAATTTGCCAACGGTCAGGACTTGGTTTATATACACGTTGAAGCTCCTGATGAGTGCGGTCACAGATATGAAATTGAAAACAAAAAGAAATCTCTTGAGATTATAGATGAAAAAATTTTAGGTCCGGTTTTAGAGGCTCTTGAACAGTATGATGACTATAAGGTATTAATTATGCCTGACCACGCAACTCCGTTAAGCCTTAAAACGCATACAAATGACCCTATTCCATTCCTTATTTATAAAAAGAGTAACCCTACTATCGGCGGTGAATTTACTGAAGAGGGAGCTAAGGCAAGCGGAATATTTATTGAAAACGGTCATAAAATTATGGAATATTTCATTAACCTTTAAAATTAACTAATAAAAAATACCTGACTATGCTTGTATACATAGTCGGGTATTTTATGTAAATTTTATATTCTTTGTATTTAATTTTGAGGTGTAATTATGGATTCAATAATCAGTTTTTTTAAACATATTTTTGACAGAATAGGTAAACTTTGCAGATGGATAGGCTTTGCTCTTTACACAGGCATAGTTTTAGGTATAGTCTGTGCTGTCTTTTCATATTGCCTTAGAACTGGAATTAATGCAAGAAACGCAAATCCTCACTTAGTATTCTTATTACCTCTTGGCGGCGTACTTATAGTTATATTCTATAAGCTCCTTGATTATTCAAATGACGGCGGAACTAATCTCGTTCTTGAGTCAATACAATCAGGCAAAGAAATCCCGCTAAAAATGACACCTCTAATATTTATATCAACAGTAATAACACAGGTATTTGGCGGTTCAGCAGGACGTGAGGGTGCTGCCTTGCAGATAGGCGGCAGTATAGGTAATTTTTTAGGTAAACTTTTTAAACTTAACAGTAATGACAAAAAGATATTTATTATGTCAGGAATGAGCGCTGCATTTTCAGCTTTATTTGGTACTCCTATAGCAGCAGCAATATTTTCAATAGAGGTTGTAAGTGTAGGTACAATGCAGTATTCTGCCTTAGTCCCTTGTACTATAGCATCTCTTGTATCAAGTGCAGTTGCTGTAAGACTTGGTGCTGTTCCTGAACATTTTGTTGTAACAAACATTATAGATTTTTCAGCAGTTACAGCCTTTAAAACAATAATTCTCGCCTGTATGTGTGCAGGTATAAGCGTTCTTTTCTGTATTCTGCTTAAAGGTGTAAACAAACTTTTTAAAAGTTTAATAATAGGCAACATTAGTCGGGTAATATTTGGTGCAACATTAATTGTAATGTTTACTGTCCTTCTTCGTACATGGGATTATACGGGAACAGGAATGGATTTAATAGAAAAAGCTATTGAAGGACATGCAAGACCTTATGACTTTATATGGAAAATGCTGTTTACTGCCGTAACATTGGCAAGCGGCTTTAAAGGCGGTGAAATTGTACCTTCATTTTGCATAGGCGCAACATTTGGCTGTTTCTTTGGTCATATCATTGGTATGCCACCTACACTTTGTGCCGCAATAGGTATGGTTTCTCTTTTCTGCGGTGTTACTAACTGCCCTATTTCATCATTGCTTATAGCTTTAGAGCTTTTTGGTATAGAAGCTATTCCCTATTATCTTCTTTCAGTTTCAATAAGTTATATGCTGTCAGGATACTATGGTCTTTATCATAGCCAGAAATTTGCATTTTCTAAATATCAGGCAA
>CABVEG010000064.1 GCA_902497185.1 uncultured Eubacteriales bacterium
TAGTCCATGGCGGAGATTTAGATGAAATCTCAAGAATCTATGGAATTAAAAAAGATGAAATTTATAACTTCGGCGGCAATGTAAATCCTTTAGGTCTGCCGGAATCTGTGAAAAAGGCCATTGCAGACAATGCAGATGCTCCTACTGTATATCCCGATGTATCCTATGTGGATTTAAGGTCTGCTATAGGTGAATATACAGGAATAAATCCCAAACACATAATGGTGGGCAATGGTTCTACAGAGCTTATATCAATGTGTATAAAGACAGTTAATCCCCAAAAGGCGGTTATAGTATCACCTGCCTATTCTGAATATTTAAAGGAAATTAGGCTTATAGGCGGCAGTGCCGAGCTTTTTCCTCTTAAGGAAAAAGACGAATATATGCTTAACATTCCAGAACTTAAAAATATATTGACTTCTGATATTGATATGCTTGTAATATGCAATCCCAACAACCCTACAGGCACTTATGTTACCTGTGATGAAACAAGAGAAATACTTAAACATTGCAAAACTAACAACATTATGGTTATGATGGATGAAACTTATGTTGAGTTTTCCGACATAAGCAGAAATGTGTCTGCCATGCCTCTTATTGAGGAATTTGACAACTTATTTATTATAAGGGGAACATCTAAATTCTTTGCCTGCCCCGGTTTAAGACTTGGCTATGGAGCCTGTTCAAACAGCGAAATAATAGAATATATTAACACTCACAAGGACCCGTGGTCAGTTAATATTTTTGCTGAATTAAGTGGCATCGTTATGTTTAAGGACAGGGAATTTATAAAGAAAACACGCCGCCTTATAAACAGTGAAAGAGATAAATTTTTCAAAGAATTATTTGACCTTGATTGTGTACATGTGTATGACACTCAATCAAACTTTTTCCTTCTTAGATTAAAAAGAGAGGATATTACCTCTACAGATGTCTTTAACAGACTTATAGAAAAGAAAATATTGATAAGGGACTGTGCTGATTTTCCTTACCTTGATAATCATTATATACGTTTTTGTATATTGGATGAAAAAAGCAACAGTCTTTTATTAAAAGAATTAAAAAATATTTTAAAATAAAATTACTTAGGGGAGGTAACTTATGAACAGCAACGAACAGTATGATGCAACACCATTAACTATGCAAGAGGCGCTTGCAGAGGCAAAAAGATGCCTTAATTGCAAGGTACCTCAGTGCAAAACAGGTTGTCCCATCGAGAACAATATACCCGAATTTATTCATCAGCTTTCAAGAGGTAACTTTGGCGAAGCCAGAAGCCTTTTAGCTGAAAAAACAAATCTGCCTGCTGTATGCGGCAGAGTTTGCCCTCATGAAAAGCAGTGCGAGGGACATTGTGTATTAAATAAGGCTAATAAACCAATAAGAATAGGCAAACTTGAGCAGTTTGTAGCAGACTTTGATGCTGATATGGGACTTATAAGAGAAAAAATCCCACCAAAGACAAGAGGAAATGTAGCAGTAATAGGTTCAGGTCCTGCAGGTCTTACCGTTGCAGGCGACCTTGCAACAATGGGCTTTAACGTAACAGTATATGAAAGTGAAAATGAACCTGGCGGCGTGCTTCTTTACGGTATACCTGAATTCAGACTTCCAAAAGACGTTGTAAGACGTGAAACAAAGCGAATTGCTGAACTTGGTGTTCAATTTATAAATAACACAATTATAGGTCAGGATATTACTATTGACCAACTTTTTGAAAAGGGCTTCGATGCTATATTCATAGGTACAGGCACAGCAATCGCAAGAGAACTTAATATACCCGGCAAGGATTTAAGGGGTGTGGTTAAATCTCACTATTTCTTAAGAATGGTTGCTCTTTACAACAGCAACAGTCTTGAAAGAAAGGAAGTGCCTGTTAAGGAGGGAGATACAGTACTTGTAATAGGTGCAGGCAATGTTGCTATGGATGCTTCCAGAACAGCTCTCAGAATGGGTGCTAAAAAAGTAACCGTAGTATATAGAAGCACTCTTGACACAATTTCAGCAGAAAAACTTGAATATGAAAGTGCTGTGGCTGACGGTGTTAAGTTTATGTGGAATTCAACACCTATAGAATATATGGGTGACGAAAACGGCAAGCTCAAGGGGCTTTTAATTGATCAGGACAGCAACGAAATTGTGTTGCCATGTGATAAGGTTCTTGTTGCTATAGGTTCAAAGCCTGCTAAAAGAATTATATCAACAACAAAGGGTATTGAGGTCAATGATAACGGCTACCTTATTACCAAAGAAAAGCCTTATGGTATGACTACACTTAATGGCGTATTTGCAGGCGGAGATGTTGTTCATCAACCTGCCACTGTAGTTCTTGCTATGAAAGAAGCTAAAAAGGTAGTTGCGGGTATTGCAAGCTATGTTGATGCAATTAAACTTTTAGGACTTTAATTAATATTTAAGATGTTATAACAGCTGAATTTTCAGCCTTACAGGCTGTCAGGACTTTGCTTTGACAGTCTGTAAGGTTATGGCTGTTTTTTCAAAACAAACCTTTATTATAAACTATATTCCTTGTCTTACCCTATTTCTGCATTTATTTAAGCTGTCAGTAAAATCAAAGTTTTCCATATTTAAAAACTCATCAGAGGTTATAATATCAGCGCCAATATTATCCATATCTGTCATATTGGCTTTTTGTATATGCTCGTTCTGTGAAGAACAACAATCCTCAATTACGACTACGTTATAATCAAGAGAAATACCGTCATAACAGGTAGTTCGGATACAATTAGGTGTAGTAGTACCTATAAGAATAATTGTTTCTATACCCAGTCTGCGTAAAATTAAATCCAATTCTGTCATAAAAAAAGCTGAAAATCTTGGTTTAATTATAATGTAATCTCCATCTTCAGGCGACAACTCAGGAGGATTATCAAAGCTAAGTTCACTTTTGCAGTTTTCTGACATAGCTCTACCCCCTTCATACCAATTTTTAAATCTTGTATGCTCAACATCACTTCCATTTTTGCGATATATTCTGTTTACAAAAAATACGGGTATATTTTTCTCCCTTGCATAAGCAGCAACTTTGCTACAGGCAGGAACAGTATCCTTCGCCATTTTAATACATTGTGCAGACTCCGAATTAATAAAGCCATTTTCCATATCAATTATAATTAGTGCACACTTTTCCATATCAAATTCCTTTCTTTAAAAGCACACAAAAAGACTGCCTGAATTAATACAGACAGCCTTGTATACCCTTCTATTCAGGCTTTTTATTATAATAACCTTCTAATCTGTAAATAGGCATTCCCTGCTCTGAAAACTTCTTTTCATACTCTGTCATAACATTTCCCTCAAAGTCACTATTATGAAGGTCAAGAGAAATATTATGCAATCTCCATCCCTTATCAGCAATTTCATTTAAGCTGAATTCAAAGAGAATTTTATTGTCTGTTTTCATAAAAAGCTCTCCACCCTTTTCACCAAAAAGAGTTTCATATAAATTAAGAAAATTTTTATGAGTTAGTCTTCTCTTTGCCCATTTTCTTCTCCTGTGCCAAGGGTCAGCAAAATTAGTGTAAATTCTTGAGATCTCACCTGTTTCAAATATTTCCAGTGAGTTTGCTACATCCTCACAGAAAAATCTGACATTATCACCAACCTCAAGTTCTCTGCTTTTTTTAAGAGCAGAAACTATAATCTGCTCTTCTCTCTCAATACCAATATAATTAATATCAGGATTAAGCTTACTCATTTCACTTATAAAATTACCCTTGCCACATCCTATTTCAATATGAATGGGGTTATTGTTGCCAAAAACTTCATTCCACTTACCCTTAAACTCTCTGGGATTATCAATAATAGTTTTATTACTTGCAAATTCCCTTTCAGCCCAAGGTTTTCTTCTTATGCGCATTATTATATTCCTTTCATTTTACTGACACTTTAATATACAATAACAGAATTCTCCCTGTTCCAAAGGCTTATTGTCAACAGCCTTAAACTCTGTAAAACCCTGTGCCATAGCCTCCAGTTTATAATCTCTGTCATACTTGCTTGGCACACCAAGCCAATAATCGCTGCCATTCCTGCCTAACAGCAGGTGTTTATAATCTCTGCAGCCCTTTATTACAAAGGGATTATTTATGTACTTCCACAAAGCCTTAACAAGACAAAGCTCCTTAATGCTTGCCCTTATCCAACAAATATCATCATCACCAAAAGGATGTTGACTTTCTCTTGAAAACAGCTTGTTTTCTCCCTCACGTGTACCTATTTTAGAATACTCCTTTAATTCATCAATATCCTTGTCTATTTCATTTATTATACATATCAGCTTATCTTTATCATCTGTATTTTCGGCTTTTTCTTCAAGTTCACAAGCAACTTCAACTGTGCTTTCTTTGTAGGATTTTGCCATAAGACAGTGCTGCCAGTTATATTCACCCTCTACAAAGCCTATAAGAGGTGCTTTATCCTTTACCAAAACAGCAACAGCCTTAATATCGGAAACCTCAATATTTATTGTTCCGGGAGAAAATTCCCATTTAACTTCACCTTTACCTGTTCCGTCAACATATAAGGGTTTGCTTACCTCGGCATAAGAATCTCTGCTAAGTATGCAAACCCTGTAATCACAATCACTTCTCAAGCCCTGAGCCTGAAGTATAAGCCTACCTGCACCATTTCTAAGTTCAATTATACATCTGCCAACAGAGCCTCTTATATCCTTTGCATAATCCTGACAGCCCTGCTTTAATGCTATAAATATTCTTGAATATGACATATAAATAAGTACCTCCATAAATTAAGTCTTATTTAATATATGATTCAAGTGTACTAGCTATGCAAAAATTCATTAATTTATTAATAGATTTTTGTTTGTTTAGCACAGCTATACTTAAACATTAATTTATTTTCTGAACTCAAGCATTTTATCACTGATTTTTGCATAATCCTCAAGGGTAAGGCTTTCACCTCTTACCCTTTCATCATAACCCAATTCATTTAGTATATTGCCTAATTCCTCTTTATTAAGTCCCAACATACCACTGCTGAAAATACAGTTTACAAGAGTTTTTCTTCTTTGGCTGAATGCAGCTTTTATAAATTCAAACATAAACTGTTCATTTTTAACATTAACTCTGGGCTCTTTAAGTATAGTAAGCTTAATTACTGCCGAATCTACATTTGGTCTTGGCATAAAGCAGTTCTGCGGAACATTTGCAACAAGGTACGGCTCACAGTAATACTGTGTAACAAGAGAAAGGGAGCCATAATCCTTAGTTGAAGGTTTTGCATTCATTCTGTATGCTACTTCCTTTTGAATCATTACAGTAAGGCTTTCCATAGGAATATGCTTTTCCAATATATTCATTATAATAGGAGTAGTAATGTTATAAGGCAGATTTGCTGCCATTTTAACGTTCATTCCCTTATGGCGCTCAATTAACTCATTAATATCTACCTTTAATATATCCTCATTTATAATTTCAATATTGTCATAGTCCGCCAATAGCTCACCTAAAATAGGCACAAGAGTCTTGTCTATTTCAACAGAAACAACCTTACCTGCTCTCTTAGCCATAGCCTGAGTAAGAGTTCCTATACCCGGACCTACCTCAATAACCAAATCATTTTCATTAATATCGGCAGCACTTACAATTTTGTCCAAAACTCTCTCATCAACGAGAAAGTTCTGTCCAAAATTCTTTTTAAAATTAAATTCGTACTTCTTAATTATTTGTTTTGTCTTATAAGCTAAACTTGCTTCCATATTATTTAATCAAACCCTCAATAGTTGTCTTAGCAGCCTCAAGACCTTCGCTAATCTTAGATGCGTCCTTACCTCCTGCCTGAGCCATATTTGGACGACCACCGCCGCCACCGCCGCAGACAGTTGCCGCAGCCTTTACGATCTGACCGGCATTTGCACCGGCCTTAACAGCAGAGTCACTGCACATTACAACAAAGCTGCATTTTGTGCCTTCACCGCTTGCAAGAACAATAACACCGTCAAGTTTATCCTTAATCTGATCACCCATTGTTCTTAAAGCATTCATATCAAGTCCCTTAACCTCAGCGGCTACAACATCTACACCCTTTATATTAACCTTGCTGTTAATAATATCGTCAACAAGACCGCCGCTCATTTTAGCCTTAAGGCTTTCAATTTCTTTAGTAAGCCTCTTATTTTCATCAACTAAATGACCAATTCTCTTTGCTAAATCATTTGGAGCTGTCTTTAATTTATCGGCAATATTCTTTAATGTAAATTCTACCTCTTCATATAATGAGAGAGCACCTGCACCTGTTAAGGCTTCAATTCTTCTTACACCTGCTGCAACACCGCTTTCTGATACAAGTTTAAATGAACCGCAGTATGCTGAATTTGCCAAGTGAGTACCGCCACAAAATTCAACAGAGTATCCACCAATGTTAACTACTCTTACTACCTCACCATATTTTTCACCAAATAAAGCTGTAGCACCTGTCTTTTTGGCTTCATCAATACTCATTTCCTTAACCTCAACAGGAAGAGCCTCTAGAATCTTTTCATTTACTTTCTTTTCAATTAAAGTAAGAGTTTCCTTATCAATAGCCTCAAAATGAGTAAAGTCAAATCTCAATCTGTCCTTATTTACAAAAGAACCTGCCTGCTCAATATGATTACCAAGCACTTCCTTTAATACTGCCTGTAAAATATGAGTAGCAGTATGATTTCTTGCAGTTGACATTCTCTGTTCACCGTTTACTGTTAATGTTACAGTATCACCAACCTTAACGCTGCCCTCTGCAACCTTACCTGTATGAACAAATTTATTGCCGCCAAACTTAGTACAATCTTCAATTTCAATCTTTAAGCCATCAGCTGTCATTACACCACTGTCACCTGCCTGACCACCCATTTCAGCATAGAATGGAGTTTTGTCAAGAATAACAGCTACACTGTCACCTGCCTTAGCCTCATCAACAATAGTATCATCAACAACTAAAGCTAAAACCTTGCCCTCACCTGTTAAGCTGTTATATCCCACAAATTCAGTTGACATAGCGGGGTCTAACTTATGGAATACTGTTTCCTCAGCTCCCATATATGTGTCAGTTGCTCTTGCATTTCTTGCCCTTACTCTCTGCTTTTCCATTTCAGCTTTGAAAGCCTCTTCATCAAGACTAAAGCCTTCATCAGCTAAAATTTCCTCCATTAAGTCTACAGGAAATCCATAAGTGTCATACATCTTAAATGAATCTTCACCACCGAGAACCGTCTTACCATCAGCCTTTAATTCCTCAAGTTTACTTGAAAGCATAGCCATACCTGTATCAAGAGTAGCATAGAATCTTTCTTCTTCAGTAGTAAGCACCTTTAAAATCATATCCTGCTTTTCAACTAATTCAGGATATGCCTCACCTGAATTTGCAATAACAACCTTACATAATTCAGCAATAAACTTTCTGTCAATACCAAGTAATTTGCCATGTCTTGCAGCTCTTCTTAAAAGACGTCTTAAAACATAGCCTCTGCCCTCATTAGAAGGGAGGACACCATCAGCAGTCATAAATGTTACTGAACGTACATGGTCGGTAATTACTCTAATTGACACGTCATCCTTATGACTATCGCCATAATTTTTGCCACAAATATTACATACGGCATCTCTTATAGCCTTAACGGTATCAACATCAAAAATAGAATTAACCCCCTGCATAACAGTTGCAATTCTTTCAAGACCCATACCTGTATCAATATTAGGATGAGAAAGATTTGAATAAGAACCATCTTCCTCCTTATTAAACTGAGTAAATACAAGATTCCATATTTCCATATATCTGTCACAGTCACAGCCTACAGTACAATCAGGCTTGCCGCAGCCATATTCCTCACCTTTGTCATAGTATATTTCAGAACATGGACCACATGGACCAACACCATGCTCCCAGAAA
Source organism: uncultured Eubacteriales bacterium (assembly GCA_902497185.1). Classification (GTDB taxonomy): domain Bacteria; phylum Bacillota; class Clostridia; order Lachnospirales; family CAG-274; genus Gallispira. The sequence continues at coordinate 7,909 of CABVEG010000064.1, forward strand.
TTATCCTCCTTGCCCATTCTGAAAATTCTTTCAGGAGCAAGACCGATTTCCTTATTCCAAATATCATAAGCCTCATCATCATCCTGATATACTGAAACATACAATCTGTCCTCAGGTAACTCAACTACTTTAGTAAAAAATTCCCAAGCCCAAGGAATAGCCTCATGTTTGAAATAGTCACCAAAGGAGAAGTTGCCCAGCATCTCAAAAAATGTACCATGTCTTGCAGTTTTACCTACATTTTCAATATCACCTGTTCTGATACACTTCTGACAGGTTGTAACTCTCTTACGTGGTGGAATTTGCTGACCGGTAAAGAAAGGCTTTAAAGGAGCCATACCTGAATTAATAAGTAATAAGCTCTTGTCATTCTTTGGCACAAGTGAAGCACTTGCCATTCTTAAATGTCCCTTGCTTTCAAAAAAAGAAAGGTATTTTTCTCTGATTTCATTTACACCCATGAATTTCATTTTTAATTTCCTCCTAAATAAAAAGCCCCTATAGCATAAAGCTACAGGGG
>CABVEG010000065.1 GCA_902497185.1 uncultured Eubacteriales bacterium
TATTATCTGTAAATTTAGGGTTAAATCTTCGTAAAATATAAATTTAAATAAAAAAATCCCCAAAGGAATTGACCTTTGGGGACTTAGTGTTAAACTATTATTTTGCAACAAATGTCATATAGTATAAGTTAGAGTTATCTCTCTTAGTAATTTCATGAGCGCCTGCCGCTACATCAACAGTTACAACACCGTTAGCATCAGAATCAAGCTTAGTACCGTCTACCTTACAATTATGCTTGCTATTTGCAGGGTTAAATACTAATGTAAGTGTACCTGCTGATGGAGCAGTAAATGTAATTGAAGTAGCTGTTTCCATCTTTAAGCACTGAGTAAGAGTCATACCGTTATAATTTACAGTACCCTTATCAGTTGCAAGATTACCGCTGATTGTAAAGAATGTTGATGAAGCGCCATCAGTTGTAAAGTTATGTACAACAGCGCCATCAGGAAGTTCTTCAGTAGTACCCTCTGTAGACTCATCTGTAGACTCATCTGTAGTAGCTTCAGTAGAACTTTCAACAACCTTATCAGTAATACCTGCATCGTCAACAGTTAAATCTCTTGCTCCTGTAGCTGTCTGGAATGACATAGATGTAATAGACTTAGCATCTACTCCTGTTACTGTAACAGGTGCAGAGCCGTTTACACTTAATGTAGCTGTATCATTATCAAAGTCAACAGTAATCACTAATGTAACCTGGCTATTTGCACTTGATGCAACATTAGTTGCTGTTATGGCAGAACCTGCATTTACTCTTAAGCCATAGTTCTTGTTACCGTCTGTTCTAACACCTAATACCTCACCTTCCATATCGTCAGCATTAATACCGTTAAGCTGTACAATAGTCCAGTTAGTAGATGCTACAGATGGAGTAATCTTAGCTGTATAAGTAACAGTACCTGAAGTCTTTTCAGTTAAAGGCAATGTAGCCTTAACAGTATCTGTTGCAGATAAATCATTAAGGAATAAAGCACCGTTTACAATAGATGCTGCTGCTGTTAAAGCATCAGATGCAACACCTGTCTTAGTAGTAACAGTATAGGTAATACCGCTTGTACCGTCCTTAATTACTTCAGGATTATCGTCAAAGCTGTAGTAGCTGTCAGAAGATACCGGTTCAGTAGTTGTTTCTGAAGAGCCTTCTGTTGTAACAACTGTAGTTGTAACCTCTGTAGTAGCTATTGAAGTTGTTTCTTCTGTTGTTACAGTTGTGGTTGTTTCTTCTGTTGTAGGAACTGTAGTTGTTTCCTCAGTTGTTACGGTTGTAGTTGTTTCCTCTGTTGTAGCAGCTGTGGTTGTTTCCTCAGTTGTTACAGTTGTAGTTGTTTCTTCTGTTGTAGTTTCTGTTGTTGCTGCTTTAGTTGTTGACTCTGTTGTGGCTTCTTCATCAGGCTCACAAGGCATCTTAAATTTGCTGTTTAAAATCTTCTGAAGAATTGTAGCAACATCGGCAGTATCAACCTTACCATCCATTGTTACATCGTTAATACCTGAAACAGGCTCAACATAACCGTTTCTGATCTGATCAATTAATATAACACAGTCATTTATTTCACGAGTACCGTTTCTGTCAACATCACCATATACAAAAGCAGGATCAGGAGTTACATTTTCTGTTGTTGTTTCACTGTCAGTTTCTGATGTTACTTCCTTAGTAGTGCTTTCTGTAGTTGCCTCTGTTGTTACTTCCTTAGTAGTGTTCTCTGTTGTTGCTTCTGTTGTTGTTTCAACAGGTATATCACCAATTACACCTACATAAGGAACAGAAACTGTTACATTTCTTGAACCTGTCTTAGAAGTTGTTGAATATAAAGACTTAATTGATGCTACATCTACGTTGAAGGTGTCAGTAACACCATCAATAGTAACTTCAGCAGTCTTATTATCTAAATCAAGAATAATTGTATAATCATAATTCTTGGCAGATAATGAACCAACCTTTTTAAATGTATTGCTATCGCCATTAACTCTTATGGAAATATCAGCCTTATTAGCACCACCGCCAAAACCGATAATTTCGCTTTCAGTACCATCAGCCTTTGTACCTCTTATCTGAATAAATGCCCACTTACTTGCAGTAGTACTTGGTTCAGCAGTACCGCTTATAATTACCTTACCGCTTGTCTGTTCAGCAAAAGGAATTGTAAGCTCAGCAGCAGCAGTCTTTGATGTATCAGTCAATGTCCATTTATTAGTTACTTCGTTATATGTTACAGAAACACCGCTGCCTGTGTCTGAAGTATCATCAGACACAAAGCCTGTTACAGCCTCGCCAATTTCAACAGGAGTTGATGGAACTGCCTGAGTAGTAGTTTCTGTCTTAGCCTCAGTAGTTGTTTCAGTCTGGGCCTCAGTAGTTGTAGTAGATGAAGTTGTTCCCTTTGTAGGATCAATTGGATCAGGAATTACAACACTACTCTGTCCCTTCTTTAAAGCGCCTGAATTTGCCATAACATCTGCTCTTGCCACATCAGGTGACTGAACATTTGCTACATAATCAGCCATTATTGAAGGATCTGTATCAAAGTTGTTATATGTATTACCGCCTTCAAGAGTTGCAAAACTTGAAGGAACCTTTTCATCTCTTGAATCAGCCTGATATGCATCAGGATAATTACCCTTTTCTCTCTTATCAGCACTTACCTTTGATTCAAAATCTGTACGGTTTGCAATAACCCCCATAGTTTTTGACGCACCGTTCCAATAAGTACAGCCTGTACAGCTCTTAGTAACTTCCTTTAAATCACCGTCAATGTATGTTATTGTACCTTCTTCACAGGTTGTAATCTTATTGTTATATGACTTAATTACACCACCGGTTTCACCTGAAGAGAATGAATCGCCGGCAGATTTAATATCATTACCCTGACCTGACATAAACATTGGTCTTACAGTATCCTCAAAGTAGTTACCCTCAGAAAATACTGATGCACCAAGACAAGCAGCAATACCGCCGCTGTAATTATGGTCAAAATAGTTATTATAAACATGGATAGAACCAGTTCTTGCTCTAGGATGTCTTGAACCTGATGTATCATACCAGTTATGATGATATGTAAGGAAGAAATTTGACTTATCACTTGTCATACCACCTAAAGATGTTTTACCTGTATTGTGGAAATGGTTGTAATCTACGGTAGCATATGTGGAATTAGCCTTAACGTCACAGGAACCGTCACCCTTTTTCTTATCACCGCCGCCATTTGCACCAATATAAAAGTCATTGTGGTGAATCCAAATATGATCATTATCTGTCTGCACACTTACACAGTCATCTTTCTGCTCGCCAAGTCGCATATTTCTTATTTCAATATTTGAATCATCTCTTATATTAAGACCAAAGCCTGTTATACCTGACTCATAGCCTATACCTTCTATTGTTACATTCTGTGTAGACTTAATATTTAATAAGCCTGCACTGTCAGTACCGGAATTGCTCTTGTTATTTGAACCGCCGTCAGTATATGAGCCCTTTGTAGGCGCACTCATAACACCATTAATACGTATAATAAGAGGTGTAGTTTCAGCACCATTTTTTTCACGTGCAAGAAGAATACCTGAAAGACCTGTACAATGTACTACTGTGCCTTTCTTTGTATCAATTACAACATCAGCCTCAACTGTGTCCTTATTGGCATCTGATACATAGATAATTTTTGCATTTTCAGGCACTGTGCCATCTTCATTATAGCCGCCTGTAGTTTTTCCATTTGAAAAAGCAAATCCCTCACGGGCAAATGCAGCTACATCAATACTATCTGTAACAGCAGCTTTGCTCTCATCCTCAGCACCGTTAATAACAGGCACAACCTTAATATTATAACTTGTACCACCCTTTAAACCAAGGACATCTGCCCTTGTGCCTCTTACAAGCTCATCGTCAATTTTAGTGAAATTGCTTTCACCTGCAGCCTTGTAATAAGCATTATACTTTTCTGCACCGGTAACCTCCTGCCATTCAGCATAAGCAGCTTCATACCAACCGCCTGTGGTTGTAATTGAAACGCTTTCATCGGCAAAAACGGTTGTAAATCCGGCAAATGTAATCGAAGATGCTACCATAACAGTAGAAAGGATTACACTTAAAGCTCTTTTTAAACCTTTTTTCATTTTGGTTCCTCCTTTTTTATTAACCGTTAAAATTCGCAATTTCCTTATTGTGAAAATAGCAATAAATCGGCTTATACATTTAATGATAAAACAAAACCGACAGAATTACAAGTCTTAAAATTCAATTTATTTAAATTACAGACTAATTCTGTCGGTTTTCACAATCATTTATTAATTTTTTTGTACAATTTAACCATTAGTTTTGTTTTTTATTTTTTTTATTATATCTATACCTGCAACTGCACCGTCACATACAGCCTTTGCCACCTGCAAAAGCCCGCCTCTGCAGTCACCTACTGCATAAAGTCCCGGGATATTTGTTGCCATATTCTCATCAACAGCAATATAATTTCCATTAATTACGGCACCAAGCTTTCTTGCAAGGTCAATTCCACCTGCAACACCAAGCGCCACAAATACACCCTTTACTTCCAACTCACTGCCATTTTCAAACACAACCCTTTCAACAGTATCACTTCCCTCAACAGACTTGATACTATGAGTAATGCAATTATCATATTGTGGTGCAGGCTTGCCGTCTGTTAAAATGGTGACGGATTTTGCAACTTTTTTAAGTGTTTGTGCTTCATGCAAAGCATACTCGCCGTTACCTATTACACAAACATCCTTATCTCTGTAAAAAAAGGCATCACAAACGGCACAGTAGCTTACGCCTCTTCCTTCAAACTCTCTTATATTCTTAATTTTAGGTACATTTCTCTGTGCACCGTTAGCAATAACAAGAGCATCTGATTCATAGCTTTTCTCCTTTGTGCTGACAGTAAACCTACCATTATAGCCTACAGCTATTACTTCTTCCTCAATAACATTTACTCCCAGCCTTTCAGCTGACTCAATTCCTCTGTTATAAAGCTCCTCTCCACCTATACCTTCAGGAAAGCCATAATAATTTTCTATCTTTTCAGCCTTGGCAAGAGCACTGCCACCTTGTGTAAACACCGTAGTATCCACATTTGCTCTTACAGTATACAATGCTGTTGAAATACCTGCGGGACCGCCGCCTATTATAATTACATTTCCCATAATATTAATCCTTTCCTTATCTGAAGTCTGCAAAGCAATAGCCAAGTTCGGTAATATAATTAACTATACCCGGCAAACTTCCTTCATCTGAATAGCTCCACACTCTTTTATTATTCTTAGTTTCCACCTGAAAATGCACATCATCAATAACAGGATGATAAAAAAGGCTTAATGTGTAACCATTGGTAATAGAATCCTTAATCCTGTCAAATATTGAAGCATCTCTTTTAAAATGAACATAATCGGCAGGTGTAGGTATGTAATACACCATTTTACCTGACCTTGTTGTATAAGTGGCATAGTTTGTATATTCTTCACTTGGGTATGACTGATAAACCGCATCAAAATAATGTTCAGCCATCAGCATTTGTTCATCTGTTGCTCCATAGTGAGGAAATTCAAAAAATTCCTCACTATATCCCAGCTTATGACAGGTTTCTTTCGCTGCTGCCATTCGTCTTGACTGTTCATTAAAATTGTAGGGTGTAACTTCTCCCCACTCATAGCCTATAGCGCTTTCCTCATTGCCATACTGGTGAGTGTAGCCGTGAAGTCCCAAATGTCCATTGTGATCCACCATATAATCAAGAACATAAAGGAAATATGAATTGTAAAGGTTATAGTCCTTTGATACATCGTTCCAGTAATTTGCGGCAGGATAAGCATAAACAGGAATCCAAGCTATATAATACTCCTGATTTCTGCAATACAAATATTCTGCTGTATATTTAAGTTTTTCCAGCATATCAACAGTATAATTACCCTTTTCTCCGGGCTTTAAGCCGTCTGCCACAATATCCTCAAGCCTTAAATAGGCCTCTTTTTTATCCGTATTTTCAGAAGTATAGGTTTCTTTATCACTATACTCCTCCTTCAATATTTCAGCACTGTTATCTTCAATATTAACAATAACCTCATATCCAAAAGGCTCTGTAATATTATAAAGGGAAATATACTCCCTATTATCGTATATAAATATAAGAGGACGGTTGCCTTTGACTTCAAGGCTTACGAAGTGGTTTTTATCTTCAAAAGCAATATTATATCCTCTTGCAATGCTGTTAAGTTTTCCTCCCATAAGTTTAACACCCTGTGCAAGGGGCACGGAAAGCCTGCCATTACAAAACAAAGTATCAGATGTTTCACCTAAAGGAAATTTGACCCTTACTCCTGCATTAACTATTGTATAGCTTATTTCGGGTTCATTATATTCAGTGTAACAGGTATCGGCAAATACCGTTGATGCCATGGTAATAAGTGTAATCAAAAGTACTGTTATTTTTCTCATTTTTTATTCCTTCTTTTTATGTAATTAATAGCCATTATACAATAAATTAAAGTATTGTTCAAGTAAAATGCTTTAAAAACAAAAGAACAGCCCGAAAGCTGTTCTTTAACATTAGCTTAATAACATTCTGTCATTATTCATTTCCTCACCGCTTGCTTTTTCAAACATAGCCAACAGGTCAGGCACATCAATTTTCTTCTTTTCTTCACCTGAAATATCAAGTATTATTTTTCCCTTATGAAGCATTATAAGTCTGTTTCCTATCTTTATGGCATCTCTCATATTATGAGTTACCATAAGTGCAGTAAGGTTATTTTCTCCTACAATCTTAACCGTAAGCTCCAGAACTTTTTTAGCCGTCTTAGGATCAAGCGCCGCAGTATGCTCGTCCAAAAGCAACAGCTTAGGATGATGGAAAGATGCCATAAGCAGTGTAAGCGCCTGTCGCTGACCGCCTGAAAGATACCTTGTTTTATCCTTTAATCTTTTATCAAGTCCCAAGTCAAGTTCAGCAAGCAAAGTTTTATAAAGCTCCTTTTCCTTATGAGTAATACCCATTTTTAAAGTTCTTGCCTTTCCTCTTCTGTAGGCAATGGCAAGGTTCTCTTCAATAGTAAGGTCAGAAGCTGTACCCATTCTCGTATCCTGAAATACTCTTCCTATGTACTTAGCTCTCTTATATTCAGGAGCTTTAGTCAAATCCACACCATCAAGCTCAATTTTACCATCGGTAACCGGATTTGAGCCTGATATTGCATTAAGCAATGTTGACTTTCCTGCACCGTTACCTCCTATAATAGTAATAAAGTCACCGTCATTTACCCTAAGATTTATACCATGGAGAACGTGCTTTTCATTTATTGTACCAATTTCAAATTTTTGATGTAAGTCTGAAATATTAAGCATTTGCACTTCCTCCCTTCTTTATTGATTTTCTTAAATTATTAGCTGCAATATTTCTCACAGTTGGGAAACAAAGAGCTATTGCAAGTAATATTGAGCTTATAAGCTTCATATCATCTGATCTTAAGCCAAGTCTTAAAACAATGGCAATAATAATTCTGTAAAGTACAGAACCTAAAGCAACTGCTATAAGTGAACGCAAAACGGTTCTGTTGCCAAATACAACCTCACCGATAATAACAGAGGCAAGACCAATAACAATAGTACCAACACCTAACTGAATATCGGCATAACCGCTAAACTGTGCAACAAGGGAAGCAGAAAGTGCAATAAGGCCATTACCGAGCATAATACCAAGAATTGTTGCAACATCAGTATTAACACCGTTTGCCCTTATCATATTTTTGTTATTTCCTGTAGCTCTTAAGGAATATCCCAATTCAGTACTGAAAAACCACCAGAGGAAAATAATAACAACAACAGTAAGAACAAGACCTGCAACAATTGCTGAATAATTTTTGCTAAGTCCCATATCTTGAAGTATTGTTATAATTGAAGTTTTCCTTAAAAGAGGAATATTAGGCTTACCCATAACTCTCAAATTAATTGACCATAAGCCTGTCATAGTAAGTATACCTGCAAGAAGTGCAGGAATTTTAAGCTTTGTATGCAAAAGACCCGTAACAAGTCCCGCAATAAGCCCTCCTAGTAAGGCTAACAAAGTTGATACAAAAGGGTTAAGTCCCATAGTAATCATTTTACAGGTAATACCTGCACCAAGAGTAAAGCAGCCCTCTGCCGTAAGGTCTGCAATATCAAGTATTCTATAGGTAATGTAAACACCTATAGCCATAACCGCCCAAAGCAAGCCTTGAGCTACAGCACCAGTTAAAAATCCCATTTTTCATTTTTCTCCTTTTTTACTTCATATATTTATGTATTGAATAGCATAGGCATAAAAATATAACATTATTTTTCCATGCCTATACTATTCAAACTTCTTAAAAAAGGGGTGCTACAGCACCCCTCTGCGTGTCGATAAAGTCGACACGCTTGCAAGAAATGCTTGCATTTCTTGC
>CABVEG010000066.1 GCA_902497185.1 uncultured Eubacteriales bacterium
TTTTATAATTCACCCTGTAAGGAGCTTAATATGATTGGCGTTACAGGCACTAACGGCAAAACCAGCACAACATACTTTATTGAATCAGTATTAAATTATATTAAGCACAAAACAGCAGTTATAGGTACTGTTGAAATAAGAATTGGCGGTAAAAAGAGGGAAATTGACTTTGCCACAAGCACAACTCCTGACACTATTGAGCTTAATCAAATGCTTAGAATTATGGCAGATGAAAAGTGTGATGATGTTATTATGGAGGTTTCTTCTCACAGTCTTGAGCTTAAAAAGGTTAAGGGTATTGATTTTAAGGTAGGCATATTTACTAATCTTACTCAGGATCACCTTGATTTTCATAAGACTATGGAGAATTATTGCAGTGCAAAGGCAAAGCTTTTTAAAATGTGTGAATATGGCGTTATAAATGCTGATGATGAATGGGCTGACAAAATTATGGAAAATGCCTCCTGTAAAATAATGACTTACAGCATTGAAAAGCCATCTGATTTACAGGCTAAGGATATTGAATACTTAATGGACAGAGTTCACTTTACCGTGAATATTAATGGAGAAGATGTAAGATTTGAGCTTATGGTTCCCGGTCGTTTCAGTGTATACAATGCTCTTGGGGCTATTGGTGCAATGTTATCAATGGGAGTTGATGTATACGATATTAAAGCAGGAATTAACAATATTAAGGGCGTTCCGGGAAGAATACAGAATATACCTAATGATAAGGGCTTTAATGTAATTGTAGACTATGCCCATACTCCTGACGGCTTGGAAAATATTATAAATGCCGTAAGAGAGTTTACAAAGGGCAGAATTATAACAGTATTTGGCTGTGGCGGTGACAGGGACAGAACTAAGCGTCCTATTATGGGACGTATTGTGGCTGAGCTTTCGGATATACCTGTTATTACATCAGATAATCCACGTTCAGAAGACCCGGATGCCATTTTAAAAGAGATTGAGGCAGGAGTTAAGCCTGTTACCGATAAGTATGAAATGATTGTCGACAGAAAATCTGCCATTAGAAAAGCCGTGGAAATTGCTGAAAAGGGTGACAGCATTATTATAGCAGGCAAGGGTCACGAAAACTATCAGATTTTAAAGGACAGAACTATACATTTTGATGATGCAGAGGTTGCTGCGGAAATTTTAGGAGAGTAATAAAATGAAATTAAGATTAAAGGAAATTGCAGAAAATATTGGCGGCAGATTAATTGGTGCTGACGTTGAAATAAATTCTGTTTCCAGAGATTCCAGAGATATTGGAGATAACTGCCTTTATGTGCCCTTGAAGGGTGAAAAGTTTGACGGTCATGATTTTATAGAAAAGGCTTGTGCAGAGGGCGCTGTGGCAGTAATAAGTGAAAAAGCAGATGAAAACTATCCTGTGCCTGCAATTATTGTTGAGGATACAAGAATTGCTCTTGGAGATATTGCAAGATACTACAGAAAGAGCCTTAAAAATCTTAAGGTTGTGGCAATTACAGGTAGTGTAGGCAAGACTACAACAAAGGATATTGTTGCTTCTGTTATATCAAGAAAATATAAAACCGTAAAAACTCAGGGTAATTACAACAACGATATTGGTGTTCCCCTTACTATATTTAATATTGAGGAGGATACAGAGGTTGCCGTTATTGAAATGGGTATGAATCACTTTGGTGAAATTGATTATCTTTCATCAATAGCTTTACCTGATATTGGAATTATTACTAATGTTGGTGTATCACATATTGAAAACTTAGGCTCAAGGGAAGGCATACTTCAGGCAAAGTGTGAAATTTTTAACCATATGGCAGAGGAAAGCCCGAAAATATTAAACGGTGATGATGATATGCTTGTGACTGTTGCGAGAAAGTATAAGAATTTATGCTATTGCAGCTTAAATGAATTTGCGGATGTTCATGCAGGCAATGTGGTTGAAAAGGGACTTGAAGGTATTGACTGTACTATTTATTTAGACGATAATAAAATGGAAATACCTGTTGAAATACCTATACCAGGAAAGCATATGGTGCAAAATTCTATGATTGCGGCAGCAGCAGGCTATATGCTTGGTCTTAGTGCTCTTGAAATTAAGAGCGGCATTGAGTGCTTTCATCCTACAGCAAACAGAATGGATATTTTCAAAACCTCAAAATACACTGTTATAAATGATGTTTATAATGCAAATCCTCAATCAGTTAAGGCAGGTATTGATGTATTAAAGGGCTGCAAGGGTACTACCTGCTGTATTTTGGGAGATATGTTTGAGCTTGGTGAAAATGCTCCAAAATATCATGCAGAGGTTGGACGCTATGCAGTAAACAGAGGAATTGATTATGTTGTTTGTATAGGTGAGCTTTCTGAAAATATGTATGAAGGTGCAGTTGCAATGGGCGGCAGTGAAATTGCATATTTTAAGACAAAGGAAGAGTTTATTGAAAGAATGAATAACATTCTTCCCGAAAAAGCAACTTTGCTTGTTAAAGCATCAAGAGGTATGCATTTTGAAAAAATAATTGATAAACTAAGGAGTGAGGAATAATGCCTGAAATTATTAGAGAAAATCCTTTTATTGAAAATTTAGCATCATCATATATACCTGACAGAACACTTATTATTTGTGCCGTTTTGCTTGCATTTATTGTTACTGTAATTTTGTGCCCTATAGTAATACCTGTACTTCACAGAATGAAGTTTGGCCAGCCTATAAGGGAGGAAGGACCTCAGTCACACAAGAAAAAAGAGGGTACTCCTACCATGGGCGGTGTTATGATACTTATTGGTTTTATAATTTCTGCTCTTGTATTTGCAGGAGGAAACAGTGATGCTGTTGCTGTAATTCTTATAACAATAGGCTATGGTATTGTAGGCTTTGTTGATGATTTTTTGAAGGTTGTTAAAAAGCAGAATGAGGGGCTTACTCCTTTGCAGAAGATTATATTTCAGCTTGCCGTAACCGTTCTTTTCTATTTGTATATTGTTAAGTCAGGTGCCGGTACTGAAATTTATATTCCTTTCACAAAGGGTGTATTTATTGATTTAGGCATTTTATATGCACCGTTTTTATTCTTTGTTATGGTTGGTACCGTAAACAGTGTTAATTTAACTGATGGACTTGATGGTCTTGCATCAGGTGTTACTGTTTTAGTAACCGTATTCTTCCTTTTTGTGGCTCTTGGTGCTAATATACTTGGACTTACTTATGTATGTGGTGCTATGATTGGAGCATTAATGGGCTTTCTTGTGTTTAACTGCCACCCTGCAAAGGTATTTATGGGTGACACAGGCTCTCTTGCTTTGGGAGGCTTTATTGCAAGCATTGCCATACTTACAAAGATGCCTGTAATGCTTGTAATTGTTGGATTTATTTATGTATGCGAGAGCTTATCTGTTATTATACAGGTAACATATTTTAAATTAACTCATGGCAAAAGAATTTTCAAAATGGCTCCCATTCACCATCACTTTGAGCTTTGCGGTTTGGAGGGCATAAAGGTTGTTCAGCTTTTTTGGATTGTAACTGCTGTTATGTGTCTTATTGGCTATATTGCGGCTAAGGGTGCTTTATTTATAAACTAGGGGGATAATATAATGAATTTTAAGGATAAAAAGGTTTTAGTAAGCGGTGTTGCCAAAAGCGGTATATCTGCTGCATATTTACTTAAAAAGTTAGGTGCAGATGTAACTATTCAGGATGCAAAGACTGAGGATAAGCTAGGTGATGTTGTAAATGAGCTTAGAAATAATGGTATTAGGCTTTACTTAGGAGCAAATCCCGATGAAATTATTGAGGATATGGATGTTCTTGTAATGAGTCCCGGTGTGCCAACGGATTTGCCTTTTGTAGACAAGGCAAGGGAAAAGGGAATACCTGTTATAGGTGAAATTGAGCTTGCTTATATGTTTTCAAAGTCACCTGTTATAGGTATTACAGGTACTAACGGCAAGACTACAACAACTACTTTAGTAGGTGATATATGCAAGGCGCATTTTGAAGATACATACGTTGTGGGAAATATAGGCAATCCTTTTGCTGACATTGCTCTTGATACTACTGAGGGTGGTGCCGTTGTTGCCGAGCTTTCAAGTTTTCAGCTTGAAACCATTAATGAGTTCAGACCTAAGGTAAGTGCAGTGTTGAATATAACTCCCGATCATTTAAACAGACATCATACTCTTGAAAATTATATTGCAGCAAAGGAAAGAGTTTTTGAAAATCAGACTGCTGAGGATTATTGTATATTAAATTACAATGATGAAACTACAAAAAAAATGGCGGATAAAACTAAGGCAAGGGTTATTTTCTTTTCTCTTAACAATGAACTTAAAGAAGGTATTTATTCCGATGAAAAGAGTATTTATATAAGAGCCTTTGGTTATGATGAAAAGGTTGTGGATATTGATGAGCTTAAAATTTTAGGAGGACATAATGTTGAAAATGCCATGGCGGCAATTGGCTGTACTGCAGCCTTTGGCGTACCTCTTGAAATTATAAGAAAGGTTTTAAAGGAATTTAGGGCAGTTGAACACAGAATTGAATATGTTACAACCATAAATGATATTGAGTTTTACAATGACTCAAAGGGTACTAATCCTGATGCTTCAATTAAGGCTGTTGAGGCTATGAAGCGTCCGATTTGTATTATTGCGGGTGGTTATGACAAGGGTTCGGATTATACTGAATATGTGGCAGCCTTTAAGGGCAGAGTTAAGTTCGCTGCTGTTATAGGTGCTGTTAAGGATAAGATTGCTGATACTCTTGATAAGGCAGGCTTTACAAATTATAAGATTGCTGAAACCTTTGAGGAAGCTATTGACCTTTGCTATGAAAATGCAAAAAAGGGTGATTGTGTACTTCTTTCGCCTGCCTGTGCAAGCTGGGATATGTTTAAGTCTTATGAGCAGAGAGGCGAAATATTTAAGGACTATGTTAGAAAGTTAAAATAGAAATTGGTGATTGATATGAATAATTATGGCAGAAAAGATACCCTGCCTCCTTTAAGACGGGAAGGTTCTCAGGGCAGCGGCTACAGACAAACCAATACTGTGCCTAAGCCTGAAACTAAAAATAAAACTAAATATTCATCGGCAAAACATTATCAAAGAAATACAAAGGTAAAATATAAGGGTCAGATTGACTATGTAATTCTTCTTTGTGTTATACTTCTTGTTGCAATAGGTGTAATTATGGTATTCAGCTCCAGTTATTATACAGCAGGCAAGGGAGAAAATGCGGATATGTATTCATTTCTTAAAAAGGATATTGTATATTCAGCATTAGGCTTTGTTGCTATGTACTTTGTATCCAGAATTAATTATGAGGTGTTAAAACTTTTTGTAAAGCCCTTGTATTTTGGTTCCATTGTACTTTTGCTTTTAGTATTTACTCCTCTTGGTGTTGTACATAACGGTGCAAGAAGATGGCTTAACTTTGGTTTTGAATTTCAGCCTTCTGAAATTGCGAAGTTTGCCCTTATTATTACCCTTGCGGCAGTTCTTGAAAATAACCCCAAAATGCTGGGAGATATTAAGGGTGTTGCAAAATACTTAGGTATTATGCTTTTGCCTACAGGTATTGTTGCTATGGAAAACCTTAGTACGGCTATTGTTATAGGCGGTATTAGTGTTGTACTTCTCTTTGTTTATTCTCCTAAGTTAAGATACCCGGTAGGTGTGGGAGTAATGGGCGCTGTCGGTGTTCTTGGTATGGTATTTGGTTCGTGGCGAAGTGACAGAGTTACTGCATGGCGTACTCCTGAGCTTGTTAAAAATGACACGGGTTATCAGGTGCTTCAGTCCCTTTATTCTGTTGCCAGCGGTGGTATGTTTGGACTTGGACTTGGAGGCTCAAGACAGAAACTTGGATATATGCCTGAGGCGCAAAACGATATTATATTTGCCATTATATGTGAGGAGCTTGGTTGGTTTGGCGCTGCTATAGTTGTTACATTGTTTATTGTACTTATATGGCGAGGAATTTACATTGCCATAAGAAATTCCAATGAACCCTTTGCAATGCTTCTTGCTGTAGGTATTACATCGATGATTGCAATTCAGGTAATTATTAATATTGCCGTTGTTACTAACACCATACCTAATACAGGTATACCTTTGCCTTTTATAAGCTATGGTGGTACATCTCTTGTAATGATGCTTGCCAGTATGGGGCTTTTGATGAATATATCAAGGTATCACGGTAAAAATGATGTGTAAATAGGTTAAGCAGTGTAATTTTGATGTTGCACTGCTTTTTGCTTTAGTTAAATATCACAGAATATTATTTTATGTATAATTAATTACATTTAAGGCAATAATATCCACGAGGTGATATTTATGAGAAGGGCGCTGAAATATTCTCTTATTATATTATGTGGTGTTATTTTTACTGTAATAGGCAGCTTAACGGGTTATTTCCTTGCTTATAAAAGTGAGCTTGACACCGAATACGGTACCGGTCTTGTTATGGCAGAGGCACAGCCTGACACCGTAATTAGTGAAAATACTGTTCTTGAATTTGTATATAATTATTCTGACGGTTTTTCGGAAACACAGCAGAGCCTGCCTCAGCAGTTTATGTATGGCTGGGACAGAGAAAAAACACAGAATGCCTACAGTGACTGGCTTATGACGGAATTTAGCAGTGACAGGGTTGTTTTTAACAAAAGTATAGAGGGTGAAAGCAGTCAACACTATATATTGCGTGAAAATAAAGGCTATATAGCCGTATATTATAGGGATTCCAATATTTTAAAGGAAATGACCTCCACTCCTATAGCATCATTAAGCGATGAAGACAGGAGACTTTTTGAAAAAGGAGTTGCAATAGACGGAGAAAAAAATCTTATAAAGTATATTGAAGGTTTGGAAACCTAAAAAATAAAATTAATCCTATTGGTCAAAATATCTAATTTAAAGCTAAAAAAATATGTTTTTTGCTAAAAATTGCTATTTAATTAAAAAAATATACAAAAAAAAATAAAAAATCAACTTATGTTTGTGAACACTTATGCGTTGCCTAATGCTATAATAATGACTGTGAAAACCCCTAAATATTTTCACATTACAGTTTATACATCCCTCAAATATGTAAATTAAACTGTAAACCCCATAAAAATACCTTCTCTTTAGGAAAAAGCAGCTGATCGTTAGCTGCTTTTTTCTATTTCTTTAAAATATTTAAAAAATGTTGACAATTATGTTAATATAACGTAAAATTAAAAGTAAATAAGGGCATATGCCTAATAATGCGATACATATAAGGAGGAATTTTTATGAAGAAGTTTTTATCAATGTTAACTGTTGCGGCTATTTCTGCAATGATGTTTGCAGGCTGCGGCGGCGGAGCAGGCGCAGGTGGTGCAGAAGGTGACGATGGGGCGCAGTCAGCCTCTACAGCTATGGAAACACCTGTAGAGATAGGTATTATCCAGCTTATGGAGCATCAGGCTCTTGATAAGTCAAGAGAAGGCTTTGTTGCTGCTCTTGCTGAGGCAGGCTATAAGGATGGCGACAAAATTAACATTGAATTACAGAATGCACAGGGCGACCAGTCTAATTTAAAGACAATTTCACAGAAGTTTGTATCTGATGGCAAGGATTTAATATTAGCTATTGCTACACCATCAGCACAGGCTATTGCAAATGAAACAACTGATATTCCAATTCTTATTACAGCTGTTACTGACCCTGCTGATTCAGGTCTTGTTGAAACTAATGAGGCACCTAACTGTAATATATCAGGTACATCTGACCTTACTCCTATTAAGGAACAGATTGATTTATTAACTAAGATTTTACCTGATGCAAAGAAGATTACAATTATGTACTGCTCAGGTGAGCAAAATTCACTTATTCAGGCTGATATGGCTGAAGAAGCTGCAAAGGCTTTAGGTCTTGAGGTTGAGAGAAAGACAGTTACCTCAACTAATGATGTTGCTCAGGTTACAGAATCAGCTATTGGTACTTGTGATGCACTTTATATTCCTACTGACAATGTACTTGCATCAAGTATGCCTTTAGTAACAAGCATTACTAATCCGGCAGGTTTACCTGTTATTGTTGGAGAAACAGGTATGGTAAATGGCGGCGGTTTAGCATCTGTTGCTATTGATTATACTGAATTAGGTAAGCTTACAGGTCAGATGGCAGCCCAGATTATTGAAGGTGCTGACATTAAGACAATGCCAATTCAATATACTGAGAATCCTGAATTAGTTATTAATGAAACTGCTGCTGCTGAATTGGGTATTACTATTCCTGATGATATTAAGGCAGAGGCTACAGTTGTAAATACAACTAACGAGTAATAATTTAATTGATGTAATATGGTGCAAAGGGGTGCTGTAGCACCCCTCAGACTGTCAAAAAACTAAACTTTTTAAGAAAAATTGAATTTCT
>CABVEG010000067.1 GCA_902497185.1 uncultured Eubacteriales bacterium
CTTCTTAAAAGATATAAAGAGTCAAGACGTCAGCATCCTCTTAATTTAAAAGGTGAAAGACTTATTGATGGTATTAAAAGTGAGAGAAAACAGCTTGAAAATATTAAAAAATTGGCTGACTATATTATTGACACCTCCCATATGCTTACAAGACAGCTAAGGACACAGCTTAGCGAAATTTTTCTTGAGCAAAAGGAATTTGAAAGCCTTATGATTACTGTACTAAGTTTTGGCTTTAAGTATGGTATACCAAGTGATGCCGATTTGGTATTTGATGTAAGATTTATTCCAAATCCTTTTTATATTGATGAGCTAAAGCCTTTGACAGGCAATGATGTGGCAGTCAGAGATTATGTAATGGGTTGGGAAGAAGCTAAAATTTTTAGAGAAAAATTGACTGATTTATGTGAATTTTTAATACCAAATTACATTAAGGAAGGAAAAAATCAGTTAGTTATTGCCATTGGATGTACCGGAGGAAAGCACAGAAGTGTCACTTTAGCCAATGAGCTTTATAATAATTTAAAGAACTCAGGGCATAGTGTAATAATTGCCCACAGAGATATTGACAAAGATGCAAAGAGGTAGTATACTGTGTAATATAGCGAATTTATGTGTTCATAGTCTGCTTTCTGTAAATAATATGGGGGTGTTTTTGTGTCTTTTTCATCTGATGTTAAAGGAGAAATACTTTCAAATATTATGTCAGCAGAGGCAAGGCATTGCAAAATTGCACAGCTTTTGGCTGTTATAAATGTCTGCGGCTATGTAAGTCTGGATGACTTTGATAAATTTGTTGTAATACATAATGATAACAGGGATATTTTAAAATTGGCTGTTATGCTCATAAATGAAATTTTTAACAGTACTGTGATATGTAATGATAATGAAATTGTTATCAGAGATGAAAATCTTATAAACAGTATGGTTAAAATTTTAGGCATCAAAGATAGTAATGATTTTAGCTTGAAGCCACCCATTGATGAAAGGTGCGTATCTAAAAGCTGCTGTAAAAGAATGTATATTGGTACTGCATTTGTATGCTGCGGTTCAGTTAATGATCCAAGCAGGCATTATCATCTTGAATTTGTTGACAATGATTATGACCATTCAAAAGGCTTGGTAGGGCTTGTAAGTGATTTTGGTATTGATATGAAAATTGTTGAAAGAAAAAATCGCTTTGTTATTTATTGTAAGGAGTCAGAGCAGATTGTAGATTTGCTTAATGTTATGTCTGCTTACAAAGCACTGCTGGAGTTTGAAAATCTTAGAGTTGTTAAGGAAGTCAGAAATAATGTGAACAGAATCGTCAACTGTGAAACCGCTAATATCAATAAGGTTGTAAATTCAGCCTTCAGGCAGATTGAGGATATTAACTACATAATTGACAGAGTAGGTTTAAATTATTTGCCTTGTAATTTAAGAGTTATCGCCGAAGCAAGATTAAAATATCCTGATGCAAGTTTAAAGGAATTAGGTGAGCTTATTACGCCTCCTATAGGGAAATCAGGCGTAAATCACCGACTAAAAAAAATTCATGAAATAGTAAATAATTTTAAGGGGGATAATATCAATGATTAAAAAAGAAATTACAGTAGGTTCAAGTATGATTGAAAGACCTATTCCTATGCTGGTGCAGACAGCAGGAAGATTTTCAAGCAGTTTAAAACTTACTATGGATAACAAGGAAATTAACTTAAAGAGTATTATGGGTGTAATTTCCATTGGAACACTTACAGGACATACTGTAACAGTTCTTGCTGAGGGCTCTGATGAAAATGAAGCTATTAATGCAATAGTTGAATTCTTAAGTTAATTGTTGATTATATTTTAAATGAACAGAGAAGAAGAGGAGTAAATAATCACACTTCTAAAGAGAAGAATATCCACAGGCTGAAAGATATTCTGATTTAAGGATTATTGAAGGTAGCTTTGGAGTTCCTGTGCTGAATAGTGTAGGCACGGCGTATTGCTGCGATAAGGCAAAAAGAGTGCTCTCATTTTTTTGAGAGAATTAAGGTGGTACCACGGATATATTCGTCCTTATATGGATGAATATATCCTTTTTTAGTTTATTGAAAAATTTTAGGAGGAACAAAAAATGATGAAAGAAATGGCAAAAAGCTATGACCCTTCTATTGAAGACAGAATTTATCAGAACTGGCTTGATAAGGGTTATTTTCATGCAGAAGTAGACAAGAGTAAGGAGCCTTTTACAATAGTAATTCCCCCTCCAAACATTACAGGTCATCTTCATATGGGACACGCTTTAGACGAAACTATGCAGGATATTCTTATCCGTTGGAAGAGAATGCAGGGCTATAATGCTCTCTGGGTTCCCGGTACTGACCATGCGGCAATTTCAACAGAGGTTAAAATTGTTAATCAGATGCGTGAGGAAGGCATTACTAAGGAAGATTTAGGCAGAGAGGGCTTTTTAAAGAGAGCATGGGAATGGAAGAAAGAGTATGGCGGTACAATACTTAACCAGCTTAAAAAACTTGGATCTTCCTGTGACTGGGATAGAGAAAGATTTACTATGGACGAGGGCCTTTCTGATGCTGTTCTTACAGTATTCTGTAATCTTTATGAAAAGGGCTATATCTATCAGGGTGAAAAGCTTATTAACTGGTGTCCTACCTGCCAAACTACTATTTCAGATGCAGAGGTTGAGCATGAGGACAAGCAGGGCGGTTTTTGGCATATAAAATATCCTATTAAGGGTACAGACAGATTTCTTGAGTTTGCAACTACAAGACCTGAAACTATGTTAGGTGATACTGCCATTGCTGTTCATCCTGATGACGACAGATACAAGGATGTTGTGGGTAAGGTTTGTATAGTTCCTTTTGTTGACAGAGAAATACCTATTATTGCTGATACCTATGTTGATATGGAATTTGGTACAGGTGTTGTTAAGATTACTCCTGCCCATGACCCTAATGACTTTGAGGTTGGTGAAAGACATAATTTACCTAAAATCAATATTTTAAATGATGATGGTACAATTAACGAAAACGGCGGCAAATTTGTCGGTATGGACAGATACGAGGCTAGAAAGCAAATTGTTGAAGAGCTTGACGAAATGGGTCTTTTCATCAAGAAAGAGGACATTAATCATGCTGTCGGTACTCATGACAGATGCCACAGTGTAATTGAGCCCCTTATTAAAAAGCAGTGGTTTGTAAAGATGGAGGAGCTTGCTAAGCCTGCTCTTGATGCTTACTATAAGGGTGACTTAAAATTTGTACCTGACAGATTTGGTAAGATTTATACTCATTGGTTAGAGGATATTCACGATTGGTGTATTTCAAGACAGCTATGGTGGGGTCATAGAATCCCTGCTTACTATTGTGACTGCGGCGAGGTTGTAGTATCAAAGACTGCTCCTACAGTTTGCCCTAAGTGCGGAGGTACTCATTTTGTACAGGATGAGGATTGCTTGGATACATGGTTTTCATCTGCATTATGGCCATTCTCAACATTAGGCTGGCCTGAAAAAACTCCTGAACTTGAGCACTTCTACCCTACAAGCGTACTTGTAACAGGCTATGATATTATTTTCTTCTGGGTTGTAAGAATGGTATTTTCAGCTATGGAGCAAATGGGTGAGGTGCCTTTTAAGACAGTTCTCATTCATGGACTTGTAAGAGATAGTCAGGGTAGAAAAATGAGTAAATCTCTTGGTAACGGTATTGATCCCCTTGAAATTATTAAGGTTGCAGGAGCTGATGCATTAAGACTTACTCTCATTACTGGTAATGCTCCGGGTAACGATATGAGATTTTATAATGAAAGAGTAGAAAACAGCAGAAATTTTGCTAACAAACTTTGGAATGCGTCAAGATTTGTAATGATGCATATTGGTGACAGTGAACCTAAGCTTGATAAAGATTGCTTAACGGCGGCTGATAGATGGATATTGAGCAAGGTTAACAGTCTGGCTAAAAACGTTACTTCTAATCTTGATGCCTATGAGCTTGGTATTGCGGTGCAAAATGTATATGACTTTATATGGGATGAGTACTGTGACTGGTATATTGAAATGGTTAAGCCAAGATTATATAATCAGGAAGACCCGACAAGAGAGGCTGCTCTTTGGACATTAAAGACTGTTCTTATTAATGCACTTAAACTTTTGCATCCATTTATGCCATTTGTAACAGAAGAAATTTTCACTTCAATTCAGAGTGAGGAAGAAACTATTATGCTTTCTAAGTGGCCTGAATACAGTGAAGAATTTAACTTTGTCAATGATGAAAAGTCAATAGAGCTTATGAAAGAGGCAATTAAGTCTATTAGAAATATCAGGGCTGAAATGAATGTTGCTCCAAGCAAGAAGGCTAAAGTTGTTGTTGTAAGTGATAACGCTGAGGTGAGGGATATTTTTGAAAAGGGTAAAGTATTCTTTGCTCCATTGGCTTATGCCAGTGAGGTTACTGTTCAGAGTGATAAAAGTGGCATAAGTGATGACGCAGTTTCTACTGCTATTCATAATGGTATGATTTATATGCCTTTTGCTGAGCTTGTGGATATTGCTAAGGAAAAGGAAAGACTTGCTAAAGAAAAAGAAAAACTTGTTAAAGAGGTTGAGAGAGTTGAAAAGAAGCTTTCTAACCAGGGCTTTGTTTCAAAGGCGCCTGAAAAGGTTATTAATGAAGAAAAGGCTAAGCTTGAAAAGTATAGCTCAATGTTAAAGAGTGTTGAGGAACAGATTGCAAGATTAGGCTAAATAATATTATAGTTTTGAAAATGCCCCACAGGTTATTCCTTTACGGAAATAGCCTGTGGGGTTTTACTTTTGTTAAATGTAAAATCTGCACCTATTGAAATATATTATAATTGCCGCTTTATAATTGAGAATAATGGTGGTAAAATAAATTTAAAGATAATAAAAATCGACAATATTATTAAAAAACCTTGAAAATAAGGTGTTTATAATACTTTATATTAATTACTGATAATATGAACTTGACATAGAAATTTTTGTGCAATTTGCTTAAACTGCACTCATTGATATAATAATATGGTGATTATATGATAAGATTAGAACTTGATAAAAGGTCTGCAACTCCTTTGTATGTGCAGATTTTTGAACAAATTTCGGGCAAGATAATTAATGGAAGTTTAAGAGACGGTTTAAGACTTCCATCACAAAGAGAGTTTTCTAAACGGCTTGGGGTATCGGTAAATACGGTTGTAAATGCTTACGATATGCTTTTACAATATGAATATATTATTTCAGTAAATCGAAGCGGTTATTATGTTAACGGAGTTAAGCAGGAGAAATTTTTTTATGAGGAATATTGGCAAAGTGATACACCGTATATTTATAATTTCAGTAAAAACGGTGTTGATCTGAGTATGAATGAAAATTTCAGACGTGAACTGAGGCAGGCGGCAAGAGAGCTTACAGACATAGGATTTCACTATCCCGACTATATTGGCTGCTATGAGCTTAGAAAGCAGCTTTGCCTTATGCTTGGTAAGTATTATGGAATAGACTGTCTGCCAACACAGATTATAATTGGTTCAAGTGTTAATTATTTGCTTGATTCACTTATAAAGGTAATTGGTACTGACAGAATATATGGCTTTGAAAACCCGTTTTATTACAAGATAAGTGATTTTATGCGTGTAAGCGACTATAAAAGCTCATATTTGAATGTAGGCTTACAGGGAGTAACGTATAAGGATTTGGAAGGATTTAATGCTGATGTATTTGTAACAATGCCATATCATCATTATCCTCTTGGAAGTATTATGACAGAGGAACAAAAGCAGGCAGTACTTTATTGGGCAGGTAGTGAACGCTATATAGTTGAGTGGGGTTATGATATGGAGCTTAGTTCTTCGGAATGGAGCAGGTCAATGTTCTCAATGACTGATAATAAAAATGTTGTTTTTATAAATGATTTTACAAGAACCGTTGCACCTGATATAAATATAGCTTATATTATTTTGCCTGAATCTCTTGTAAGAAGATGGCAGGAGAGATATATAAGTTTTCATTCATATTGCTCTGAATTTGAGCAGATTTTTATAACAGAGGCTCTCAAAAGCGGAAGTTTTTACAAAAATATAAGAAGGCTTAAAAAGGTATACGGTGCAAAACGAAATTGTCTTATATCAGCAGTAAATAACCATCCTATGGGCAATAGAATAAAAATTATTAATGACGGTGCAGGTACTTTTTTGTTGTTGCAGCCTAAAATTGCCTGTGATGCGGATATTCTTTTAAATGAGTGTCACAAGGCAGGTGTTAAAATATCCTGTGTTAAAAATTCACTTATACAACCTAATCCGCTTATACCGCCAAGAACTTACATACTGGGGTTTGGTGGATTGAATGAATCAGAAATTGAGGAGGGTATAAGGCTTTTGCTTAATACATGGGAAAAGCTGCTTTAATAAAAATTTATTTTTTATTTAAATAATTTGAGGAGGAATTTAAAATGAAAAAAACGATTGTAAGGAAAATCTGCTGCGTTATGGCATTAGCAATGCTTTTTACCTCGATGCCTTGTTCTGCACTTGGTATAAGCACAGCATATGCAGCTGAAAGTGGTATAAGCATTATTGAAAGCGGAGGCTGGATGGAAAGTGCGTGGCTTAAGTGGACACCTGTTGAGGGAGCAGAAAGCTACAAGGTTTATTACAAAAAGACAACGGACAGCATTTATACAGAGGCGGATAAGGAACTTATAAGGGAATATGACGGATACTTTAGAGCAGATATTCCGGGACTTAGTGAAGGAGAATATGTGCTTAAGGCTGTGCCTGTTGTGGGAGGAATTGAAGGCAGTAGTACAGAAACAGATGTGGTTAGTGTTGAGAGCTATGTAAGAGAGGGCTTTGCCTTTTCACCAAAATCTCCATGCGGTTATACTACGGGAGGCTATAATAAGGATGGTACTGTTAATCCTTCTGCTGATATAGTTTATGTTACTAATGAAAATAAGAATACTGTTACAATAAATGGAGATGAAACTAAGGGTAAGGGTATAAACGGCATATTTACTTACAGAGAGAAGAATAAAGTTAAAATTCCTTTAATTGTAAGGCTTATTGGCAAGGTGGAAATGCCTGAAGGTGTTACAAACTATATGATGGGCATTAAGGAAACGGAAAATGTTACCTTTGAAGGCATAGGCGAGGACGCAACTGTTCACGGTTGGGGTCTTACAATGAAGAGAGCCAGAAATATTGAGGTAAGAAATATAGGTATAATGCTTTACGGCGGTATTGGCGGTGACGGTGACAGCCTTTCCCTTGATACTGAAAACAAGAATATATGGCTGCACAATATTGACTTTTTCTATGGCGAACAGGGCAAGGATGCTGACCAGACAAAAGGTGACGGCTCCATAGACCTTAAATCCAGATCTGATTATATTACAGTATCATATAATCATTTTTGGGATTCAGGCAAAACCTGTGTTGCAGGCGGTGTATGGGAGTCAAAGAATCCTGATAATCCTGAAGCAAAGATATTTGTAACCTATCACCATAACTGGTTTGATCATAGTGATTCAAGACACCCAAGATGTGTTGCGGCAAGTGTTCATGTATACAATAATTATTATGATGGCAACAGTACTTATGGTATAGGAGCTGCTGTTCAGTCCTCAATATTTGCAGAGGGAAATTACTTTAGAAATTGTAAAAGACCTATGATTATTGCTACTCAGGGCAGTGATTGCTATGACAGTACAACGGGAACATATAAAGACAAAGGTACTTTATCAGGTCAGACAGGTGGTATGATAAAGGAGTATGACAATACAATTATTGGAGCAAAGAGATTTTATACTCAGCTGACTACGCCTGATGAGGGGCAGATAGATGCTTATCATACTGATAGCAGAGATGAGGTTGTACCCGATACAGTTAAGGCAATAAGCGGCGGACATACATATAATAATTTTGATACAAGTGATGTAATGTATGAATACTCACCACATAAGTCAACAGAGGTTCCAAGTGTACTTAAAGCAAAAGCGGGAAGAATAAACGGTGGTGACTTTAAATGGACCTTTACAGCAGAGGATGATGAGCTTAAGGATGTTGACCCTGAACTTAAGGCAGCACTTGTTAACTA
>CABVEG010000068.1 GCA_902497185.1 uncultured Eubacteriales bacterium
ATCAGAAAAGACTAAGTGATGAAATGAGTATAAAGGAATCTTCCGCTTCAAGTATTGTAAAAACTATGATTAAAAATAATTTTATATACAAGGAACAAAGCAAAACTGATGGAAGAAATCAAATATTAAAAATTACGGAAAAAGGTAAAGATGTTTTTAAAAAGCTTAAAAGTACCGCCAAAAAGGCTGAAGAAGATCTTTATGGTCATTTATCTGAAACAGAAAGAGAAGAGCTTACAATAATATTAAAAAAACTGGTTTAATTTTAATTAATTTTTAATGTTGCGTTTATTATTACTTAATTATTATAGTTTATACTAAAATTATCATATATTATTATATTAGGAGGTTAATATGAAAAAGTATATCAGGATAACAGCTTTGGTATTGTGTGCTGCAATGCTTGCAGGCTGTGGAGGCAAGAAAGGCGATATGCCTATGATGGAGGAAGAAGCTAAGGCAACAAGTGTTGAAATAGCAAATCCTACACTTAATACCGTAAAGGATGAATATATGTATTCAGGTACAATACAGGCAGCAGAAACCGTTGATGTATCTGCTAAGGTATCAGGTACGGTAGAAGCTACATATTATGAAGTTGGAGATACAGTAACTAAGGGTGCGGTTCTTTACAAAATTGATGATACTGATTATCAGAACAGCTTAAAGAGTGCACAGGCATCATTAACAACTGCAAATGCAGGAGTTCAGTCTGCAAAGACAGGTGTTGATACAGCAAATGGTGCTACAATGAAGACACAGCTTGAAAGTGCAAAAAATGCTATTACATCAGCTGAAACAAATCTTGAAAATAGTAAGAAATCCTTAGAGGATGCTGAAATTTCCATTACAAATGCCCAGACAAATTATGATAAGGCAAAGAGTGATTATGATATTAATAAGCAGCTTTATGAAGTTGGCGGTATTTCTGAGGATACTCTTGATACATACAGAATTTCTTATGAGCAGGCAGAAAATGCTTTAACTACAGCTCAAAATTCAAAAACTAAGGCAGAGCTTGCAGTAAAGAGTGCTGAAGATACTCTTTCACAGGCTAAGACTACATATGATATTCTTTCAAAGGAAACAACTGCTGAAAATGCAAGAAAAGCAAAGGATAGCCTTAATTCAGCACAGGCTTCACAAAAGTCGGCTTCCGTTGCTGTTGACAATGCAAAGCAGCAGATTGCATACTGTACTGTAACAAGTCCTATAAGCGGTACTGTTCTTTCAAAAAATGTTACTACAGGCGCAATGGCAAGTGGTGTAGGCTATCAGATAGTAGATTTAACATCTCTTAATGTTGAGGTTAATGCTTCAGAGCAGATAGCAACAAGTGTTATGGTAGGAGATGCTGTTACTATTAATATTCCGTCTATGTCAACTGACGGAACCTTTACCGGCTCAATTACTGAAATTCCACCGGGAGCAAATGATGACGGTACATATACTATAAAGATTAACATTCCTAATACAACAGGCGAATTAAAGGCGGGTATGTTTGCAGAGGTTTATTTTGCTAAATCTACAAGTGACAATGCTGTAATTGTTCCTAGAGATGCTGTAATGGATAATAATGGCGAGGAATATTATGTATATGTTGCAGACGGAAATACAGCTAAGAAGGTTGAAGTAACTGTAGGTATTGATACAGGAGATACTATTGAGGTAACATCAGGACTTACAATTAATGATAAGGTTGTTGTTAAGGGTCAGACTTATCTTGCTGATGGTGATGCTCTTAATATAGTATCAGATAATGGTGTAGATGTTGAGCCTGTTACTGAAGCAACTACAGCTCCTGCTGACGGCAAGGAGGCTAAGAAGAAATGATAAAAGTTTGTATTAAAAGAACCGTTACGGTCATAATGATGACCTTGGTTATTCTTTTAGGAGGTACAATAGCCTATAATAACCTTGAGCTTGCTATGACCCCTAACATAGATTTGCCTGTAGCGCTTGTAATGTGTACTTACACAGGAGCAGCTCCTGAGGAAATGGAGGATCTTGTTACTGAACCTATTGAAGAAACACTGGCAACT
The DNA here is from genome assembly GCA_902497185.1 of uncultured Eubacteriales bacterium. Taxonomy (GTDB): domain Bacteria; phylum Bacillota; class Clostridia; order Lachnospirales; family CAG-274; genus Gallispira. The sequence goes on from CABVEG010000068.1 coordinate 2,043, forward strand.
CTTACAGGTGTTGACACAATTACATCCAGTACATCAACAGGCTCATCAATGGTTATGATTCAGTTTGTGGACGGTACAGATATTGATATTGCTACAAATGATATAAGAGATAAGCTTGACAGAGTAAAAAGACAGCTTCCTGATGATGCAGATGATCCTACAATAATGAAGTTGGATATGAATTCTACAACTATTAGTGTTGGTGTTACAAGTGATAAGTATGATGTAGATACACTTTATAATTTACTTGATGAAAATGTTTCATCAACATTTGAAAGAATTGACGGCGTATCATCAGTATCATTATCAGGTGGTACTGATACTGAGGTAAGAATCATTGTAGACCAGAATAAGATGGAAAACTATGGCGTAACAATGAATAGCATTGCTTCAGCACTTTCTGCTGAAAATACTAATGTTCCGTCAGGTGATTTAAAACAGGGTACAACTGATATATCTCTTAGAACTGTTGGTGAATTTGATTCTATTGAGGATATTAAAAATACATTTATAACAACAAGCGGCGGCAATAAGATTATGGTTAAGGATGTTGCCGAGGTTAAGGAAATGCAGAAGGATAAGGAATCCAAATCCCTTATAAACGGTAAAGAGGGCTGTACATTTTCTTTATCTAAGCAGAGTGATGCAAATATTGTAACTGTAACAGATAATGTTGTCAGTGCAATGGCAAAAATACAGGAGGATTATCCTGATTTTGAAATGACATTACTTACTGATACAGCAGATTACATAAAGTTATCTATTAACAATATGGTTTCTACTGCATTCCAGGCTGCTATTATAGCCGTTTTAGTACTTTTAATTATGCTTAGAAGTGTAAGAATGGCTCTTATTATAGGTGTATCTATTCCTACATCTATATTTGCTACCTTTGGACTTATGTACTTAACAGGTATGTCATTAAATATGATGTCCCTTGGTGGTGTAGTTATTGCCATAGGTATGTTGGTTGATAACTCGGTTGTTGTACTTGAAAACATATTTAAGAAAAAAGATGAAGGTATGAGTGGTCCTGATGCGGCTTATTACGGAGCATCAGAGGTTTCTATGGCTATTACGGCATCAACACTTACAACGGTAGCCGTATTCCTTCCACTGACATTTATGCAGGGTACAATGGGTCAGTTAATGAAGGAAATATCATACACTGTTTGTTTTGGTCTTGGCGCTTCATTATTTGTTGCTCTTACATTTGTTCCTATGGCATCAGCAGTTCTTATGCGCCATGAGGGCAAGAAAGATGGCAAGGGTATATTCAGCAGAATTATTAATAAACTCGATACAGTTGTAGGTGCATTCCTTGACAAAATGGATTATGGTTATTCAAGACTTATTCATACTTGTCTTAACCATAGAATCAGAACTGTTGCTATAATATTTGTTATATTTATTGCATCCTTATTTAGTGTTCAATTTGTTGGCTCTGACCTTATGGCAAGAACTGATGAAGGTAATGTAAGCGTTACTGCAACAATGCCTAACGGTACAGATTATGAAACCTGCGAGGCAATGCTTAATACACTTCTTGACAGAATAGGTGATGTTCCCGAAGCTGAAAAAATGGATGCCCGTATAGGCGGAGGCGGTATTTCTTCATCTTCAAGTACAACTGTTTCCATTAATTATGACGTAGGTGATAAGGAAGACAGAACAAGAAGTACCGAGGAAATTGCAAATGAAATCGAGTCAAAGCTTCAAAATATTGCCGGCTGTGAAATTGAAGTAAGTGATGAAGGTTCAGCAATGGGCTCTATTGGCGGCAGCGGCTTTAATGTAATGATTAAGGGTGACGATAATGATACCCTTAGAGAAATAAGTGATGAGTTAATAGCTGAAATTTCTCAGCTTCCTAATGCAAAGGATGTTGAGTCATCAATGGATGATGCATCATCTGAGGCAAATATTGTAATTAACAGAGCAAAGGCTTCACAGTATGGTCTTACAACACAGAGTATTGCAAGTGCCGTAAGTGCTGCAAATTCAGGTTCAGTAGCTACTGAGTACAAGACAGATGGTACTGAAATTGATGTTAGAATTATGTATCCTGATGATAAAATTGAATATATTAAGGATTTAAATAACCTTAGTATAACAAATTCTCAGGGTATTGCAATTCCTTTAACAGAGGTTGCCTCTGTTGAAATGGGTGAGAGTGCTTTAACCATTTCAAGAGAAAATCAGCAGAAATATATTGAGATTACAGGTGAAATTCAGGGACTTGATACAAGCTCACAGCAGGCTCAGGTACAGCAGATACTTGACAATTATGTATTCCCTGAGGGTTACAGCTATGAGTTTGGCGGTATGATGGAAATGATGGCTGAAACATTCTCCAGTTTGTTTACTTGTATTGTCGTAGCAATTATACTTGTATATATGGTTATGGCATCACAGTTTGAATCATTTGTTTATCCGTTTATTATAATGTTAGCAATGCCTTTGTCTATTACAGGTGGTATTGTTGGTCTTTTGGTAACAGGCAATTCCCTTACATCAACGGCTTATATGGGTCTTATAATGCTTGTTGGTATGGTTGTTAACAATGGTATTGTTCTTGTTGACTATACAAATCAGCTCCTTGAAAGAGATGAAAATCTTGGTGTAAATGATGCCCTTGTAATGGCGGCACGTTCAAGATTGAGGCCAATTCTTATGACAACTCTTACTACTGTAGTAGGTATGGTTCCTGTAGCTCTTGCTATAGGCTCAGGTATGGAATCAAATCAGGCTATGGGTATTGTAATTGTATTTGGTCTTACTATCGGTACTATGGTAACATTGGTATTTATTCCTGTGCTTTATTCAGGAGTTAATTCAATAAAAAACAGAATAAGAAGAAATAAAAACCGTAAGCGTAGAGTTTCTGCAAAGGATGACGCTAAAAAGGCAAGAAGAGATGCCAAAAAAGCATTTAAGAAAGGGGTAGTAACTAATGAATAGAAAAAGAGTAATATGCGGTATAATGGCGGCTGTTATGCTTATGCCTGCATATAGTGCATCGGCAGCAGTTAAGAGCAAAATATACAATACTTCCGGAGGAAGAACAATTCTTGGTACATCAATAACAGGTGAAACTTATTCAAATGACCCTGCGGACATTAAGGATTTAACTGTTGATCAGGCAGTTGAAAAGGCTATTAATTACAGCAGAAATCTTAAAAATATTGATGAAAATATTGATATAGCCGAGATTGATGAAAAGGTTACAAGATATGCATGGCAGTCAACAGATGATGCTACAACCAGTGTTACATATTCTGTTTCATTAAGACAGCTTGCAAACAGCCTTAAAAATTATAACAACAATAAAGAAGTAGAAAAGGAGAAAATAGTTTATAATGTTACTCAGCTTTTCTACGGACTTAAGGATGCTGAAAGAAGTATTGGGCTGTATGACGAACAGATTGAATTAACTAAAAGACAGCTTGAAATTTACAAGGTTATGTTAAGCGTAGGTAAGATGAGTCAGGTAGAGTATGATGGATATGTTACTGAATGTGAAAACCTTGAAGCAAGCAGACTTAGTATTGAAAATTCAATCGATTCAACATTCAGAACATTAAATCAGCTTATGGGTGAAAATGTAAATACAAAATACAACATTGTTGTTGATGGTATGGAATTTGAGCCTGTAAGCTCTGAATTGAATATTAGCGGAGCTGTTGCAAAAGCTCTTGCTACAAACCAGTCATTAAAGGAGCTTGCTGATACGGTTGACCTTGCAAAGTATACTAAGGATACTTATTACTACAGAGATCTTACCGGTGAAACTAACAGTAATAAAGAAACCATTGATTCAAACTATGCTCAGGCATCAAGAGGATATGAAGATGCAAAGAAGAATTTAGTTGTATCAATTAATGGTATTTATGATGATATTAAAAATGCTGAAAGCGAATATAAGCAGAATGCTTCAAAGCTTAAGGATATGCAGTCTCAGCTTACAGTTAAGGAAACTCAGCTTAGCCTTGGCAAAACCACTCAGATTGAGGTTGATGCATATAAGCTTACTATTGAACAGCTTGAGGCTGAAATGGAGTCAGCAGTACGTTCTTATGACTTACTTGTAAGACAGTTTAATAATTCAGATTTAGTTTATTAAGTTATAAACTCATATTTATAAAGCTATTGAAAAACCTCTTCCTTTGGGTTATACTAAAGGCAGAGGTTTTTTTGAGGAGTTGTTTATATGATTAAAATGGTTATATCTCCGGAATATTTTGGAAATAATGATAAAAAAAGTGATATTAGAATGCAGCTGAAGAGTTTGGGCGCTTATGATATAAATGTAGATGATGAAAGCGGCTTTGTAACTGCTTTAATGACTTTGGAAAATTACGAGAATTTTGTTCTTGGCTTGAAAAGAAAGGTTGAGGATACTGCAAAAGGTATTACTAAAAAATATAAAGGTGTAATTTCCGTAGCATATAATCCTGATTATACTGTGTTTAGTCTTACTGTCAGTAAGCTTTCAAAAAAGGATAAAAATTCAATTTTGTTTGATTTGTTTACTGCAAGTGCAACATATCAGGTGATTAGTGGTATACCCCAGACTGATACATCTATTAAGGTTAAATTTTATAATGAGGATAATGCTCTTATAGATTGTATCGATACTTCAAAATGTAAGGAGAAATAAATAATATGAAAAAATTTAATATAATAGCTTTAATTTTATCGTTATGTGTATTTATCGGTGGCTGCAATAGTATCGAAACAAATGCAGAAAACAATGTCAATACCTCTGTTGGAGAGGAAAAAATACATTTCATTGATGTGGGACAGGGTGACAGCATTTTTGTTGAAAGTAATGGTGAATATATGCTGGTTGATGCAGGTGAAGAGGATAAGGGGGATATAGTAACAGAGTATTTGAAAAAAATGGGCGTTGAAACTATTAAATATGCTGTTGCAACTCATCCTCATTCAGACCATATTGGCGGAATTGATGATGTTATTAATGAGTTTGATGTAGAAAATATAATTATGCCTGATGCACCAAACAATACAAGGTCTTTTGAGAATATGCTTGATGCCGTTGAAAATAATAATGTAAATGCCATTATGGCAGAGCCGGGCAGCAGCTATATATTAGGTGATTTTAAATTTGATATTTTAGGACCTTTAAGTATTTCAGATGATATGAACAATAATTCTGTTGTAATTAAACTTGTGTATGGCGATGATAAAATATTACTGACAGGTGATTGCAGCAAAAATGAGGAAAACGAAATTTTAGACAGTGGCACAGATTTATCTGCTGATTTGTTAAAAGCAGGTCATCACGGCAGTTCAACATCAAGTAGCGAAAAATTTATAGAGGCTGTTAATCCTTCAGCTGCGGTTATAAGCTGTGGTAAAAATAATGAATACGGACATCCACATAAAGAAGTTGTGGATTTGTATAATGATATGGGGATTGATATGTATAGAACAGATGAATTGGGTACTATTGTTGCCGAATGTAGTGGTAATGGCATAAAAATCAACGGTAATGGTGTCACAGATAAAGCTGAAGAAGATAATAGCAGTAATGAAGTATCGGAAAAAAATGTATATATTTTAAATACAAAATCTAAAAAATATCATAATCCTGATTGTGGCAGCGTTAAGAATATAAAAAACAAAGAGGAATATGAGGGAAGTGCAGACGAACTTAAAAATATGGGATATTCCCCTTGTGGAAACTGCAAACCGGAGTAGGTGATGTTATGAAAAACTGCTATAAATTTTTTTCTAATACTGAATGTGAATTTTATCCCTGTCATAAAGGCATAGAGGAATTTAACTGCCTTTTTTGTTATTGTCCTTTTTATTTATGGGAAAAGTGTATGGGAAATCCGGCATATATTGAAATTAAGGGTAAAAGAATAAAGGATTGCTCTGATTGCTTGTTTCCTCACAGGGCTGAAAATTATGATAAAATTATAGAAGAAATAAAGAGAAAAAGCTTTTTTGACAATGTAAAAAAATATCTGGGCAAAACCATCCGCTTCAAGGCCTATG
>CABVEG010000069.1 GCA_902497185.1 uncultured Eubacteriales bacterium
TAACCATTAATAGTCTAAATGTTTCTCTGCCTTTTGGAGTAATTAAGGTCTGTGTGCCACTCCAATTAGTCTTTTCGTTAAAAGTTTCCTTCAATTCAAACAATCCCTTGTTCTTATCGGCATAAGGCATTAATTTACCTCGCTTATCTCTGTATATGTACTTGTGTTCGATAAGGAATTTTACAAACTTCTTTTCACCAACACCTAATTGCTTGGCTGTTTCTCTGAAATTTGTAAGCAGGTTTCTATCCACAAGCTCATCAAAGTAATCTGCTTTTGGTTTCATTATGGTATTATCAACTTTAAGCTGAGAATTTATTGCTGATAACTGCTTAATCTGACTTTCTGCCATTTTTAAAGCTCTTGACATTACCATTTCGGGGCTGTTCCAACTTTCCTCGACTTGTATAAAATAATGTCTGAACATTTTGCCCTTTTCATTTCTCTGCAACATACAAATTTCTTTAGCCATAGGAATTGTAAGCTGATGGTCAGTTGTAGGTCTGCCTCCTTGAGGTTTTTCCGAATTTACGGAAAAACTCATATAATCAATATTTTCATCAAAACCATATTCACACATTCTTTTAAACCACTGTGAATATTTTTCTTTTACTTCTAAAGATTCGTGTAAATCTCTTGCCAATACTGTCGGTCTGTCACTGTCATAGTTTATCTTGATTAATTCGTTCATCTGATAGCACCTTCTCTCATTTTCGCTTTAGCAACCTTCATACCCTGTGCACAACCGAGATAAAATACATCACACATTATGCCGAAGACATCACCACTGTTATTATTGTATATAGTTTTCATGGTATTGCATGACATTGTGTAACCATAAGGGATCTTGCCTTTTGCAGTTTCAATTGTCTTTTCTACATTTAATCTTGCCATTAAAAAAACTCCTTTCAAAAAAAAAAAAACGCTTGAAAGAAGTCCCTCTGAATGGTATAATATTTTCAGAGAGATTTCTCTCGGGTAATAAACAAGTTGTTTTCGTTGGTAGCGGTGCAACTTGTTTATTTTTTTATATCGTCCTCCAACTTCTTAATTCCCCTTTCGACAGCTTCCGTTTTATTTACATTAAATTCAGCACAGTAATTTTCCAGAATTTCTTTGCTGCTGTCATTAATACGAATGCTTATCTTGTGAGGTCTAGGGTTATCAGTTGGACGACCTACTTTTCTGTTAGCCAATCTTTTTCACCTCCTATTTTGTCTGGCATAATTATAATAACATTTTGCCAGACAAAAGTCAAGAGGTATTTTAAAAAAATTCCACAAAAAAAAACCACCTACATATTGTAAGTGGTTTTTTAGACGTTTACTACACTACAAAATTACACTACTCTCAAACTTATCGGAACATACACTCTATTATTATAAACGTTCACTACGCCACAAAATAACACTACTCTCAAACCTCAAATTCAAGAAAAGCGCACTACTCGCCCTTGTTAGTTTGCAGTTGTTAATATTATAGCATATAATCTTACTTTTTTCAATACTTTTCCAAAATAAAAGAGCAACCTTTCGATTGCTCTTGGAGTTACTTTACTTTAAATTTAATCTCATCAGGGTATCCACTGCATACTAGGAATAAATCTCTATCTGAATTAATCACCTCATCGGGAACAGAAAACGCAACAAAGCCACTTTTTTCTTCTAAAGGATTTAAACTCATATTTTCCAAACTGTCATCTAACCAAGGGAAAAATGTAGTTGGAGAATATTCAAGACCGTCAGATGTATGTAACTGACAATAGAAGTCATTGTCTATCCATCTAAATGAAATTATTTCATTTCCGACATTTTTTATTGTTATATATGTAAGAACATATTGGCAGTTATCTTTAGCTGTCATTCTATAATATCCACTGTCATCATACAGTACTGTATCATATCCCACATTATTAAGAGTAATTTGTGATTTACTTACAACTCCTGTATTCCCTATACTTAAATAAGCTAATGTTGTTGTTTCAGTAGTTGTTTCTTTTGTTGTTATTACTGTAGTAATTTCTTGTGTAGTAATTTCCTGAGTTGTAACCTCTGTAGTAACTGTGCTTATCTCGCTATTAATATTAATTGCATCACGTTTTCTGTTACACTCATTAATCAATACCATTGCTATTATAATAGCAATAACACCTACTATGTAGACAGTAACTTTAGTTTTATTGCTCATACAAAACCTCCTTATGTAGTTGGCTGAGTAGTTGTAGTCTCCGTACTTTTAGCCTTTGTTCCATCTACAAAAAGAAATTCGTATTTTGTATAATCGTCACCATAATCACCTAAGTAACAATCAAAATTCCATGTTTCTCCTGCTTTTAAGTAATATACTGTATCAGTGACACAATCCACAAGGTCATTATCCTTATATACCTTAAAGACAATAGAGGCACGGTCATAATCGACACTTCCGACATTTTTAATCTTTCCTATAATTTTGTCAGAATATGTATCTTTTTTTATTTCATGATACATTACCTCTAAGTCCTCAGGATTTTTATTTTCTTCAGAATTATTTTCCTCCTCAAATTTATCATATACAACCGAAGCAATTTTGTCTATATCTTCATTACTTAATTTAGTAGCACCTTGACAACCAGACATAATTAATCCTATACCAATTACAGTTAGCAATCTAAATTTTAACATAAATACCACTCCTTTTTTATTTAATAATATCAAAAATGAGCGGTATTTGTCAACACTAAATATGTACTGCATCACTTGAATTGTTTAAACTTTCTATCAAACCGTCAGTAATTCTCTTTGTTATAGCATCAACATCAGCCGTTTCCTTTACTTCACCAAAAGTAACATTAATTTGAGGTTGCACAAGTTTAGATGTAAATTGATTAATAGTTTCCTGTTCTGCAAGGTCACGCATATAACGCAAATCTTCACTTGCTATATCCACAGTATCATTAATATGATTTACATTATCAACATCTCCTACATCAAAAGTACCGTCACCTGCTTTTGTTTTCTCCATTTCTTTAAGCTCTTTGTACCCGTCTTTATAGGCTTGTATTTGGTCATTCATCTGTTTTTCGAGCTCAGCCGTTCGTCTTGCGGTTTCTCCTAGGGATTTATTGTATTCGCTATATTTTATTTTTGAGTTGTCGAAAGTAAGTTCAACCTTATTATGTCCTATGCTCGATAATGTGCCAACAGGGTCGGACAGAAAATTCCCCACATTTGTTAACGCCCATGATTTGAAGCCTTCAAAACCTTCTCCCATAGTATTAGGTTTTGCAATTTTTGTTATAGCGTGCATCGCCTCATCAGTAATGTATTTGTAGTATTGCCCATAATATATATCTGTAGTATATCGCTTACTTTCTTGCTCTTCATTTATAGCTGCTATCTGTTCTTCATATTCTTTCTGAGTAGCCAGTATTGATTTAGCTGTATTAATGTCAACACCATTGGCTTTTGCATAATCACCAGCAGTAACATTGTCTATACCGCTTTGTAAAGCCGTATTTATATTGTTATTAGCTACTGCACACTCAGCAGCATATTTTTCTTGTGCAGCAACTTGCGACCATGCAGATGCTATACCCAATACGACACTAGCTATAGCGAATAATACATTTGTGTTGCACACAGCATTAAATGTACTTTGTGCCACTGTTGCGCTTTCGATAGAGGTAGTAACCGTAATAAAACTGCTACTTATTCCCTGTATAGACGTCGCAATAGGGTTAAATATACTAGTCAGTGTTTTATAACTCTTAAACATTATATAAGTTGATGTTATATAGGGCAGAAGTGGTGTCATCACACTTAACACGCTGGACAACCCCTTTGCCACTGACCCTATAGCGGTTGCATAAATCCTTATACTTATCCTTGCACCCTCTGAGCCAAATATGCTTACAATATTCTTTGCAACAACATTTATAACACCATTTGCATCTACAAATTCAGATACAACATCTTTTATTGTACCGCCCAATTCAGCTAATCCCGGAGCACCTTGTACAGCTAAATCCTGCGCCCATCTTAATGCTTCTTGTGCCTGCTCAGCTAACCAAGCCATACTATTAGGCAATTCGCTTACAACACTCTGTCCGAAATCACTGTTAAGCATATTATTCATCTGCTCATACAGTGGGCTGAATGCCATTGTAGCATCACTTAAAGCATTAGTCCAAGCATCACCAAAAGTCATAGGTAATGTGGAGAACTTACTTTCAATGTCATCTGCTGCGGAAAACAGTGAATTTTTAATTATTTCAGCCGATATTGCACCGTCAGAACTTAAATCTTTTAAGCCCTTCCTTCCAACACCTGTATATTCTGCTATGGCATTGGCAAGCATTGGAGCATTTTCAATAATAGAACGGAACTCATCACCTTGCAGCCTGCCTGATGCCATTGCCTGTGTAAGCTGATACATTGCAGATTGCCTTTCCTGTGTACTTGCACCTGACAGCTTAAATGATTTCTGCATAAGCCCCGTAAATTTCACAATTTCTGTATTACTTCCAAAGGCATCACCTGCAAGCAGACCTAATTTAGCCGTAACGTCTACCATATCATTATATGAGCCTCTTGTTTCCTTAGCTGACTGATATATTTTCTGCTGCAATACATTCTGCTGTGCCAAACTGTCAGTAATAAGCCCCAGTCTTGCAGAATTATTAGTCCATGTATCAGAGGCATCTATAAGTTGTTTCCCACTGTAGGCACTTGCCGCTATGGTAACGTATCTTTTTATGCTAGCGGCAAGTCTGTCACCTAAAACAGTAACATTGTTTACTCCTTGAATAACACTGTTGTTATACTGTTTCTGCGCTGTACCTGCCTGTTCAATACATTCTTTTACTTGTTGGTATTTATTCACAAGTTGCTCTTGATTTGATATTATCTGCTTTTGCAAAACAGGTATTTCAACAGTGGCGCTGTTAAGCTGCGTTTGTACAGATTCTATCTGTGCCACACTTTGCCTCATACGATTATATTCATTTTCTATTTGCTTTTGAGTAGTAATTAAGCTCTTTGCAGTACTGTCAATCTGTTTGAGGGCAGTGTTTATTTGCTCAACGGTTCTCGAATGACGTCTTTGTGCATTATCGGACGTGTTTACACTTCCTGTGTATGCGTTCTGTGCAGCTTGAGCCTGCTGTGCTCCCGAAGCCATCTGCCTATATTCATTCTCCATTCGCCTTTGGACTGCAACAGCTTCAGCCATACTTTTTTGAGCTTCCAAAAACGGGCTCATATCAAAGGAATTGCTTGTAGCCTCATTCAGCTTATACATACCGCTTATGAGCTGACTTACTCCTCTGTACATATGTTCAATGGCGGGTGTCATGGCATCAAGGACACTTATTTTTGCACTTACTCCGGGCATACATAACACCTCCTCACTTTTTCTTTTTGCCGTAAATTTCTATGGCTGCATATAAAAAGGCTCTCTCCCTTTTGGAAAGAGCCATAGTTTTACTTGGCGGCCAGTGCCATCTATGTAGGGCATAATAACACAGACTTGCGTCCGGGTCTTTGCCCTCAATTAGTTTTTTGCTTCTTCAATAAGCTCATTAATAGGGATATTATAGCCACTTAAACGCTTAATTGATTCACCCAGCGCTTCAATTTCTCCCGGTAAAAGAACATCTTTAATATATTGTTCGGGTGTATTGCAATTTCTCTCCCTTATACTTTTGGCATCTTTAAAATTAGGATACTCGCAACCCTCGATTGCAATTTTTGTGTTAAATAACATTGAGTCGAACTTAAAATTACCGTTGTTATCATACGAACCAGCTTTAGTTCGGAACTGCTCAATTTTATCGGCACTTAATGTCTTAATGGTGAAATAAAAATCCTTACCGTTTTCATCCTTAAATCTGTCACCAACAACAATTTTCTTTGTAATACCCTTAACACTCTTACCCTTGTTTAAAAATTCCTGAAAATTCATAATATATATTCCTCCTTATTCTCCTGTAACTGTATCAAATTCTTCAACCATTTCTGCACTGTCAAATGTAAAGCTGATTTCCTCGTTGAGCTCTGTATTTTCTACATCGAGCATAGCAAGTGTAATGCCGTCAAAGTTTACATTCTTTAACCATATTTTCTGTCTGCCTGCATTTGATGACGGGTCATCGTTTACAACAAACATATCAACATAGAAATCCTTGCCTGTATTCATATATTCAAGCATTTTCTTTCTGAATATTGATGTCATATAGAAAAGAGTAGCCGTACCTGTACCCTTCCAGCCTGCTGACTTGTTTTTACTGCCGGGATAACCCAGTACATTAATTTCCTTTTTCTGCTTTTCCATTTTTGCCTCAATCTTCTTGACATAGAGCATATCCTCCATACTGCCGTCAATGTTGGCATAGCACTCTCCCAACTTACCGCTAATAGGGTCAGTACCTCTTAATGTTAATTCCTTAGCCATTTATATTCCCTCCTTTACTGCACAACTACAGTCATATAAAGCTGTGTCATAGCATTTACAGGTGTTATACAGTCAGTTACAACAACACTCTTCTTTGTATCGCCCTGAGTAACGGTAATATCCTCACTGTTAAAATCCTCAATGGCTCTAAGCCCTGCAAGAGTTTCATGGTGCTTAACAATTTCGCTCCAGAAGCTTGTTCTGCCTGCATCGTCATTCTGAACCTTGCCAAGATAATAGTTGTTAAAAATAGTAGCAATATCATTAGCAATCTGGTCGCAAACTCTTATAGTCTGATTATCACAGAATACAGAGCCCTTTTCATCAGTAAAGGAAATAAGAGAATTAATATCCATAAGTACTCTTACTTCACTACCTACTCTATGGAAAGCAAAATAACCACCCTTTATAAATTCCTCAAGTTCAGATTGAGAATAACTTGAAGCATATTCAAGAGCATCCGCCTGACTTAAATATTCACCGTCATATACCTTGTTTGTAAGGCTCTTATTGATTTCACAGCCTGCTAGAGCACCACATACCCAAGAAAGAGTATTATCAAAATCACCCTTATCACCACCAAGAATACATACACAGCCTTCATAGTCAGGGGCGGTTGTTGTATCATAAACAACACACTGGAACTTCATACCGACTTCATCTCTCATCCTCTTAGTCCACTCAACTAAAAGGTCATCATTATAACCACAAGTTGTAATGGCATTAAAGCTGTAGCTTTCAATCTTTGACAAAAACTCCTGAACTGTTGTACCGGTTACAGCACCATTCTTGCCACCTGTCATAGAAATACCTGCTGTTACTGTCAATGCGGCTGCCCCAAACACAACATAATCATTATCAACAAGCTCACCTGCATTTTCTACAGTCTGACTATCAACAAGTGCTGTACCCATATATGTAAGAACATCAAACTTTGAAGAATCATCAACATTAGCCTGAATTACAGTTTTAATGTCATTACCTCTAATACCATAGCATTTAGCTGTACAATATGTATTGCTTGCCTTAACTGCTCCGTCAGTATTTAAACCTGCAAAGATTAATGTCTTGCCATTTTTGAAGAAATCCCTTACCCAAGCAATTTCGGTAGCACTATATTCATAACCAAAAATTGCAAGACTGTTCTTCTGAAAATCTTCCTTTGTTACAGTATGAATTAATCCATCATTGTAAGTTGATGAGGCACCAATAACTCCCGTACCTCTTTCGCCGAATACATTAACCCCGTTGTCAGCAGATACAAAATTAATATAGCTGCCCGGTAACACCTTATTCTGTGTCACAAAATTACCACCGCCTAAAGCCATATTACTTCACCCTTCTTTCTTTAAAATTCTTAATTAATTTGTCAGTTTCCTCAAATGTGTAGCTCTTTTCATCATCAAGAACCACACCTAAAATATCAACATCAGCTCTGTACTTCTTTGAGCTCCTAAGCTGCTCCTTAGTGTACTTATTCACTTCTGTTGTCTTTACTGTTTCAGCCATTTACACCAGTCCTTTCATTTAAAATTTCCATATTAACATTTTCATTATCTTTTAATGCTATAAATTTATAGGT
>CABVEG010000070.1 GCA_902497185.1 uncultured Eubacteriales bacterium
AATACCCCATAATTAATAAATTTGTAATTAAAATAAATATGTACAAATATAAATTAATTTGATATAATGATAATAAATTCAAGTGAATTTGTCAAATAAAATAAAAAAATATATATATAATTATATTCAGGAGGAAATGAATATGGCAGTTATTAATGAAATTATCTGTACTGAGGCTGATGGTTCTTTAAGCTTTGGCAATTACGAGGTTGCACAAAAGCAAAAGGTTGAAGGCTTTAAGGTAGGTAATGATGAATATAAAGTAAGAACTCACAAGGATGTAACACGTCTTTCAAAAAACGGAAAACTTGTTCTTGAAACCGTTCCCGGGGCAACAGTACATAGCCTTAAGGTCGGAGAAAGAGTTACAACATTCGATGTGGAGGGTAATGGCAGCACTATGATCACTCTTGAGCTTGAGGGTGACAGCTCTTATTCTATTTATGTTGACGATGTAAATCTTGACAAGGTCAACACTAATATGACAGGTAAAATCAGCTTTAGCATCGAGCTTGACTCAAATGATAAGGCTGTAAGAATTGAGAAGCACTAATTTGCCATGGCTAAGGCTAAGACTAAATTTGTATGTCAAAACTGCGGATATGAAACAGTAAAGTGGCTTGGAAAGTGTCCTGACTGCGGACTTTTTAATACCCTTGAAGAGGAAATTGTTAAGACTCCCTCAAAAGTAAGAGGCATAGGTATTCAATCCTCATCAAAGCCACAGCTTTTAAGAGATATTAAGCCTATTAACGAAACCAGAGCAACAACAGGTATGACAGAGCTTGACAGAGTTTTAGGCGGCGGTCTTGTTGAAGGCTCTCTTACTCTTATAGGCGGCGATCCGGGTATTGGTAAGTCTACTTTACTCTTACAGATTTGCAGTGAGCTTGGCAGACAGGGAAAGAAAATTCTTTATGTTTCAGGTGAGGAGTCGCCTCATCAGATTAAGCTGAGAGCCGACAGACTTAATATAAATTCTGATAATATTAAACTTCTTTCAGAAACAAACATTGCAGTTATTGACAATATTATTTTAAATGAAAATCCCGACTTTGTTATTATTGACTCTATTCAGACAATGTATACGGAGGAGGCTGCCTCTGCTCCCGGCTCCGTTACACAGGTAAGGGAAACTACTGCAAAACTTATGCATATAAGCAAGGGCAGAGGTATTTCCGTTATGATAGTAGGTCACGTTACAAAGGACGGCAATATTGCAGGTCCCAGAGTTCTTGAGCATATGGTTGATACTGTTCTCTATTTTGAGGGGGATAAAACTGCTGCCTATAGAATACTTAGGGCTGTAAAAAACAGATTTGGCGGAACTAATGAAATAGGTGTCTTTGAAATGGGTGGTGAGGGCTTAAAGGAAATACTTAATCCTTCTGCCTATATGCTTCAGGACAGACCTGTTGATGTTTCGGGAACGGTTATAACCTGTAGTATTGAAGGTACAAGACCTTTGCTTATTGAGGTACAGTCCCTCGTAAGCTACACTACCTTTAATATGCCAAGACGTTTGTCAACAGGTATAGACTTTAACCGAATTGTAATAATTATAGCAGTACTTGAAAAAAGGGCAGGACTTCAGCTTTCAAGTTATGACAGCTATATAAACGTTACGGGAGGCATAAGAGTTATAGAGCCTGCCGTTGATGCAGCTGTTGCCGTTGCCGTTGCTTCAAGCTACAGAAATGTTCCCGTTGACCCCGATACTCTTGTGTTTGGAGAAATAGGTCTTACAGGAGAGCTCAGAGCAGTTACAGAGGCTAAAAAAAGAGTTCTTGAGGCACAAAAAATGGGCTTTAAAACCTGCATTGTACCAAAGGCTAATTACAAGGAAGCGTCAAGTGTTGAGGGTATTAAGGTGCTTTGTGCTCAAAGCGTTGAAGAGCTTTTGGAAAAAGCTTTATAAATTGTGTAAATAAACTACTGGACATATTTTATGTTTTGTAGTAAAATGATATATGTTTAAAATTGATTGATTTGGAGGAATTTTTAAAATGACTTTATACGAACAGTGGCTTTCATCTGCTTATTACAGAGATGGCAGAAACAATGACACTCTTTGGAATGATTATATCCCACGTGAACAGAAGATTTATGAGGATATTATAGAAAATAAAAAGACTGAAATTAAGGGCACAATTAAGGAAATTGCTGAAACTTACAGTGTTCCCGCACCTTATGTTGTAGGCTTTATTGACGGTCTTAATGAAACTCAGGAGCCTCAGTTTGAGCTTGAAAAGCTTGAGGAAGATACAGAGGTAACTGTTAAGATTGACTTTGTTAAACTTTATAAGAAGATGGTTGAATACAAGGCTGACCATTTATACTCACTGCCTCAGTGGAAAAACGTATTTTCTGATGAAGAGCTTGCAAAGCTTTATAAGGAACAGAAGAAGTCCACTACCATTGTTAATGCAGGTCCTAAGATCGGCAGAAACGACCCTTGTCCATGTGGTAGTGGCAAGAAGTATAAAAAATGTTGTGGTGCAAATTAATTGGAAACTCAAATTTTTAAGATTGATTCAGATAACATTGATAATACTGTAATTAACAAGGCCGCTGATGTTATAAAGTCAGGCGGTCTTGTGGCATTTCCTACGGAAACCGTATACGGCTTGGGTGGTGACGGACTTAACCCCTCTGCATCCGTAAAAATTTATGCTGCAAAGGGCAGACCGTCAGACAATCCTCTTATACTCCATATTTCGGATTTAAGTCAGCTTTCACCCTTAGTCACGGAAATTCCTGAAAATGCCAAAAAACTTGCAAAGGAGTTTTGGCCGGGACCTCTCACTATGATATTTAAAAAAAGTGATGCCGTGCCAAAGGAAACAAGCGGCGGTCTAAATACTGTTGCCATACGTTTTCCCGAAAATAAAATAGCACAGGCTCTTATTAGTGCCAGCGCTACACCTATTGCGGCGCCAAGTGCCAATACATCAGGCAGACCCAGTCCTACAAGGGCATCTCACGTAGAATTTGATTTAAAGGGTAAAATTGATATGATTATTGACGGCGGTGCCTGTGAGTTTGGGCTTGAATCCACTATAGTTGATGTGTCAGGTAATATTCCCTGCCTTCTTCGACCGGGTTCAATCACTCTTGAAATGTTAAGAGAGGTTTTAGACCGTGTGGATGTGGATAAAGCAGTTTTAACAAAGCTTGATGCAGGAGAGCTGCCAAAGGCTCCCGGTATGAAGTATACTCACTATTCGCCAAGTGCTGACGTTGTTATAGTAAGAGGTGACAGGGAAAAAATGGTTCATAAAATAAATGAGCTTATTTCTCAGGTTGATACTTCACTTAAAATCGGTGTTATTGCAACAGAGGAAAACAAGGACAGATACAAAAATTGTGAAGTCCTTGTTATAGGCAGCATTAATAAACCTCAAACTATTGCTGCTAACCTTTTTAAAATGCTTAGAAAATGTGATTATCACAATATTGATAAGGTGTTTGCCGAGGGACTTTGCGAAGATGAGCTTGGACTTGCCATAATGAACAGGTTGAAGAAAGCGGCAGGATATTGTATAATAGAAGTATAGTTAAGAAAAGGAGAAAATGCAAATGATAGCTTTAGGCTGTGACCACGGTGGTCTTGAACTTAAGAAGGTAGTTATGGGTTATCTTGACAGTCAGAATATTGAATACAAAGACTTTGGTACTTACACAAATGAGTCCTGCGACTACCCAATATACGGCAAGGCAGTTGCCAATGCAGTAGCAAAGGGCGAGTGCGACAAGGGTATTATTATATGTGGCACAGGTATTGGTATTTCAATAACAGCCAACAAGGTTAAGGGTATCAGAGCTGCCCTTTGTCATGATGTATTCTCTGCTAAGGCAACAAGAGAGCACAATGATGCCAATATTCTTGCAATGGGTGCAAGAGTTATCGGACCGGGTCTTGCTCTTGAAATTGTTAAGGCATTTTTGGAAACCGAATTTTCAAAAGATGAAAGACATATCAGAAGAATTAAAATGATTGAGGACTAAAAAGGAGGTAATTTTATGAGTAATTTATGTATCGTTGAGCATCCGTTGGTACAAAGCAAGCTTGCACACCTTAGAAACAAGGACACAAATAACAAGGAATTTAGGGAGCTTGTCAGCGAAATTTCTGCCCTTTTGTTTTATGAGGCAACTAAGGATATGGGTGTTAAGGATATTTCAGTAACAACGCCAAGAGGTGAGGCAAACTGCAAAATCCTTGACAAGGAAATCGGTATTGTACCTATTTTAAGAGGCGGTCTTGGTATGGTTGAGGGTATTGTGGATTTAATGCCTAATGCTAAAATTGGACATATCGGTCTTTACAGAGATCCCAATACATTTATGCCTATTGAATATTACTGTAAACTTCCTGAAGGCGAGGATATTGAAATGTTTGTTCTTGAGCCTATGATGGCTACAGGAGGCACTTCTTCTGCTGCAATACAGTTCCTCAAGGAAAGAAATGTTAAAAATATAAAGTATATTTGTCTTATTTGTACTCCTGACGGTGTTCAAAAACTTCAGGAGGATCACCCTGACGTAGATGTATATGCTGCGGCTATTGACAGAGCAATAAGTGAGGACGGTTACATTGTTCCCGGTTTAGGTGATGCCGGTGACAGAATGTTTGGTACTAAATAGGGGAGATTATTATGTCGGAGACCTGGCTTTTGTGTATGACAGCCTTTGCTGTTGCCTTTGCAATTACACTTTTTACAACACCTATTGCTAAAAGCCTTGCTTATCGTTTTAAGGCTGTGGATTTTCCACGTTCAAGAGGTATGAATAATGAGCCTGTGCCACGTATGGGCGGACTTGCTATTGTTCTTGGCTTTATGGGTTCTATAATATTTCTGTCCTTTTTTATAGAGGATTTTCACACAAAAAAGTTTTTTGGCTTTATAGTTGGTGCAGTTATTATTGTAATTGTGGGTATGTTTGATGATATATATGAATTAAGCGCTAAGTTTAAGCTTTTAATACAAATTTTGGTTGCCATTATTGTTGTTTCAACAGGTACTAAGCTGGACTTTATTATGTGGCCTATGTGGCAGTATTTAAAGCCCTTTTCAAATATTATTACAGTATTTTGGATTGTGGGACTTATTAATGCCGTAAATCTTATTGACGGTCTGGATGGACTTGCAGCAGGTGTGACAACTATTGCAAGTATTTGTCTTACCATACTTTGTGCACTTTCAGGCAACACCTTAGCTGTTGTTATATGTGCTACTCTTGCCGGTTCAACTCTCGGTTTTTTGCCGAGAAATTTTGCACCTGCCGAGGTTTATATGGGTGACACAGGCTCCACATTTTTAGGTTATGTTCTTGCTGTTACTTCCTGTATTGGTGTGTTTAAGACATATGCCATTTTAGCATTGCTCCTGTCTGTGCTTGCCATGGCTTTGCCTATTATTGACACATCCTTTGCAATGATAAGACGTGCAATTAACCACAAGCCAATTATGGCTCCTGACAGAGGTCATCTTCACCACAGACTTGTAGATGCAGGTCTTAGCTCAAAGCAGGCAGTTGTTGTGCTTTACGGTCTTAGCTCCATAAGCTGTCTTATTGCAGTTGTTATAGCTATAGGTGATTACAGAATTACACTTGCACTTTTAATGATACTGCTTGTTATAATACTTATGCTTGCTGTTTACGGCAAGAGAACCGATAGAAATAAAAATAATAATAATTAAAGGGCAATTATGCCCTTTCTGCGTGTCGATAAAGTCGACACGCTTGCAAGAAATGCTCGTCAGCACTTTCAGCTAAAGCTGAAAGCCAGCCTGCGGCTGTCAGATAAATCTTTCTGTGCAAGCATTTCTTGCAGTTCGCTAAGGTAGGAACTACCAAGTTTTCCGCAATTTTGACGTTAAGAACGTCAAAATCACAGAAAAGTTCCTGTCCTCGGTCGGGCAAAGCTCGACCTGCGGATTAAAGTCTGCGACGCTTTTTTAATTACGGTGTCGCAACGAAAAAAATTTAGTTTTTGACAGTCTGAAAGGGCAATTATGCCCTTTTTTAATAGGAGGATTTTATATGAAAAAAAGAATTTTAGCTTTGGCTTTGGCACTTTCAATGGCTTTGCCTGTTGGAGCAATGGCTCACGATATATATATTAATGTAAATGGAGTAAGACTTCAGACAGACCAGCCGCCCATTATAATTAATAATAGAACTCTTGTACCCTTAAGAGTTGTAGCTGAGGCGCTGGGCTGCAATGTTGAGTGGGATAATGATACGAGAAGTGCTAAATTTGTTCAGGGCGATGTAACAGCTGTTATAACCATTGGTGAAAGCTATATTTTAGTAGGCGATGGTGTTTATAATGAAGAATTTCCTATCGATTCTCCTGCCATAATAAGAGGCTCAAGAACAATGATTCCTTTAAGAGCTCTTTCTGAATGCTTTGGCTATGAAGTAAAGTGGGACAGTGAGGAAATGACTGTTGATATTAATACCAAATCAATGGAAACAGGTGATACTGACAGCGCAGAGGAGCAGGAAAAAATTGAAGTAAGTGACAATATGACAGGTAAAATTACAGCATATGCAGGCATATTAGAGGGCACCGTTCAGATATTAGATGCCGTAGAGTATGATAATGAAAACTATACAGCCATTAAGGAAAATCTTGCCGAAATAACCTCAAATGCTGATAATATGAGCTATGATGAGCTTATAGCTGCATTTACCAAGCTTAAAGAAATTGATGAAAGTCTTGCAGATATGGCTGATGATGCAGGTGTAAGTGATATTGTTGCCGATTATTACAACGGTCTTGGGGATTCTTTAAAGGAAATAATGGGAGAATAGATTGACAGATTATATAAAAAATTTAATTTTTATTATGCATTACTTTTTACTGATGTTTAACAATCTATTTGCATTTTGACTAAAAATCATCAATAAACAAATAATAAAATATAAAATATGCTACAATAATGTTCAATATGTCAAAAAAATTACTAAATTTAGTAAAAAATATGGATAATTTAGGTAAACTTTTTCATTCAACAATATTTGACAACGGCTGAATTTAATATTATAATTAATATGTGTAAAAGCGAAGAAAACCAGTGTTGGTTTAAGCAGTTTTATCAGGAGGAATTATTAATGAATATTAGCGGTGGTGGCATTAAGATTTTTGGTTGCAACGGTAACCATGTCTTAGCTGAAAAAATTGCTTCGGAATTAGGTCTTTCACTTAGTAAGTGTGAAGTAAGCAAATTCAGCGACGGCGAAATCAGTGTTAGAATCAACGAAACAGTAAGAGGCAATGATATTTTTATCGTTCAGCCTACAAGCAATCCGGTTAATGATAATTTAATGGAGCTTCTCATTACTATTGATGCTGTTAAGAGAGCATCAGCAGGCAGAATTAATGCTGTTATACCTTACTATGGTTATGCACGTCAGGACAGAAAGGCTAAAGCCAGAGATCCTATTTCAGCTAAGCTTGTTGCTGACCTTATAACAAGTGCAGGTGCAGACAGAGTAATCACTATGGATTTACACTGTGCACAAATTCAGGGCTTCTTTAATATCCCTGTTGACCATTTGGTTGGTATGCCTTTACTTTCAAAGTATTATGGTGAAAAGTTCGGTTATGGCAATGATAACCTTGTAGCTGTATCTCCTGACCTTGGCTCTGTAACAAGAACAAGATCATTTGCTGAACAGCTTGACATTCCTATTGCTATTGTAGATAAAAGAAGACCTAAGCCTAATGTATCTGAAATTATGAATATTATCGGCGACTTTAAGGATAAAACCGTTATCCTTTATGATGATATGATTGATACTGCCGGTACTATTACAAATGCAGCTAATGCTATTATTGAAAGAGGAGCTAAGGAGGTTTATGCCTGCTGTACTCACGGTGTTCTTTCAGGTGCTGCTATTGAAAGAATACAAAACAGCCAGATTAAGGAATTACTTGTACTTGATACAGTACCTCTTACGGCTGAAAAGGCTATTCCTAAAATTAAACAGAAA
>CABVEG010000071.1 GCA_902497185.1 uncultured Eubacteriales bacterium
AATAAAATGAGGCTGAGTGCAAATTAGTCTAAAAAAACTAATTTGCGACAGCCCCTTTATACCGTCAAAAAACTAAACTTTTTAAGAAAAATTGAATTTCTTGCGACACCGTAATTCAAAAAGCGTCGCAGACTTTAATCCGCAGGTTTGCAATCCCGAAGCATACGGGACTTGCTTTGCGTAGCAAAGTTGCTTGTAAGAGCTTTGCCAGACTTTATCAACACGCAGAAAGGACACTAAAGTGTCCTTTCTGTATTGAGATTTTAATACAAAGGGATATATATTGCTTATTATATCTATCTCCTCACAATATCAAATTTAATTCCTGTTTTAATCTCGCCGCTTATTTCTGATTGTGTAAATGCAGGTACACACACAACATCAATTCCATTAGGTGCCACATAGCCTCTTGCAATAGCCACTGCCTTAACAGCCTGATTAACGGCACCTGCACCAATGGTCTGAATTTCTACGTCATCGTTATTTCTCAAAATAGCTGCAATAGCTCCTGCCACAGATTTTGGCTGAGAGCTTGCTGAAACCTTTAACATTTCCATAGCAATAACCAACCTCCTTTAAAAATAGTGTGTCCCCTGAACTTCTCATATATACAAAAAATGGAGCCGATTTTAAAATCGACTCCTAAAAACATAAATATCAAATTTTCTTAAACTGATTTATAGCACTTGCAATAGCTCTAATTGAGCTTTTTGCCGTATTTGAACTTATACCTACAGCAAAATGAGGTGTTTTCTTGCAGTCGTAAATCTGAACATATGAAATAGCCTTTGATTTATTACCATAAGAAAGTGAGTGCTGTGAATAGTCGGAAATTTCAAATGTAACATTAAATTCATCCATAATTGCCTTACAAAAAGCATCAACAATACCGTTACCTGTGCCCTTAATTGTCATTTCCTTACCTCTGTAAAGTACTTTACATTCAAGCTCTACAAAATCATCAGAACTGTGTTCTGTGTAATAAATAACTGACAATGGCTCCTTAACGTAGTAGTTATCCATAAATAAGTCATAGATTTCATTGTGACTAAGCTCTTTGTCCATATCAACAGATGCCTGTGTAACTTTTGGACCAAAATCCTGCTGCATAGTTTTTGGAATGTGTAAGCCATAGTTAGTTTCAAGAATATAGGCTACACCGCCCTTACCTGATTGTGAATTAATTCTGATAATAGGGTCATAATTTCTTCCCACATCAAGAGGGTCAATAGGTAAATATGGAACTTCCCATCTGTCAGGGTGTTCAATCATCTTAGCCATACCCTTCTTTATAGCATCCTGATGAGAACCTGAAAATGCAGTATAAACAAGGTCACCGGCATAAGGATGACGTGGGTGAATATCAAGTCCTGTTGATGCTTCATAAATATCTATAGCCTCGTTAATATTGCTGAAGTCAAGCTCAGGGTCAACACCTTGAGAGAACATATTAAGGGCAATTACCATAATATCAGCGTTGCCTGTCCTTTCTCCGTTGCCAAATAATGTACCCTCAACTCTGTCTGCGCCTGCCATAATGCCAAGTTCACTTGCAGCTACGGCACAACCTCTGTCGTTGTGTGGGTGAATACTTATTATTGTATTTTCTCTGTTTTTAAGATTTCTACATACATACTCAACCTGATCAGCATATACATTAGGCGTAGCCATCTCAACTGTATTAGGAAGGTTTAAAATAACTTTTTTGTCTGCTGTAGGCTGCCATACATCAATTACTGCATCAGAAATTTCAACGGC
This sequence comes from uncultured Eubacteriales bacterium, assembly GCA_902497185.1. GTDB lineage: Bacteria > Bacillota > Clostridia > Lachnospirales > CAG-274 > Gallispira. The sequence goes on from CABVEG010000071.1 coordinate 1,759, forward strand.
ATAGTCAAGTTCTGTACCTGAAAAGCTTTCAGGGGAATATTCAAATATAAATCTGTCCTTGCCATATTCCTCTGCAAGCTCATCAACAAGTTTTGCACCAAATACGGCAAGCTCTTTAATTTCCTCCTGTGACTTGTTGAATACAACATCTCTTTGTAATGTGGATGTAGAGTTGTAAAGGTGAACAACTGCTTTATGTACTCCTTCAAGAGCCTCGAAAGTCTTTCTGATAATGTGTTCTCTGCTTTGTGTTAAAACCTGAATTGTAACATCCTCAGGTATTAAATTTTGCTCAATAAGAGTTCGGCAGAATAAATATTCTGTATCACTTGCAGCAGGGAAACCTACTTCTATTTCCTTAAAGCCAATTTTAACAAGGTATTTAAAGAAGTTAATTTTCTGATTAAGATTCATTGGTTTTTCAAGTGCCTGATTACCATCTCTAAGGTCAACACTGCACCAAATAGGGGCTTTGTCAATCGTCTTTGAAGGCCACTGTCTGTCAGGTAAATCAATTGGTGGAAATTGTCTGTAACGATTAAAGTTCATTGTTTTTTCTCCTCTCAAATAATGCTTTTATAAGTTTATCTATCAATGGGAGCATAAAAAAAAGCCCCTGTCTGCAAGAGACGAAGGACATAACACTCCGTGGTACCACTCTAATTCACTACATAGAAGTAATGCACTCAATCAGGTACAAGTAAGAATTTTACTGATATACCCTGCTCCTGTATCGGTGAGCCTCCGTCTGCACCTACTGCAATTTCAGCACAGCCACTCAAAGGCGAGTTCAATTAAATAGGATTACTGACTCACACCAACCGTCAGCTCTCTTAAAATCTGCCTTAATCTACTACTCCTTATCATAGTGTTACCATATTGATAGTCATATGATAACATAATTGATAACTATTGTCAAGAAAATTTTTTAGTTAATTTTGAGCATTTTCTTTTTCGTATTCAAGTAAATCATTAATTTCACAGTTTAAAACACAGCATATTTTTGCAAATAAATCAATATCTACCATTGTAATATTTTCAGCTTTATAATAACGGTCTATAACATCATATTTAACACCGGTTAAGCTGCTTAATTTATTTCTTGTAATTTTTCTTTTGTCAAGGAGTTCAGCAAGCTTTACCTTTATGTGTCCGTATTCTTTTATTAAAACTATTCCTGTTAATTCCGCTTTCATTTGATACACCTCTTTTTAATAGTTTAACATAATTTAAACTGATTGACTTTATCCATATTATAGTTTAATATATTTAATATACCCATATATATGGTAAATATTAAAGAGGTGATAATAATGATACAGAAAGAGAAAACTGCCTGTTTTACAGGGCATAGACAAATTAATGCTTTTGAATATCAGATGGTAAAAAAAGAATTAAGTGATGTAATAGAAAGATTAATTCTAAGGGGTGTCAGGTATTTTGGCTGTGGTGGTGCAATAGGATTTGATATGCTTGCAGGATTAACAGTTCTTGAACTGCAGAAAAAATATAATAATGTTTACCTGATAATGGTATTACCATGTAAAAATCAGGATTTATATTGGAACAGAGAACAAAAACAAATATATAAATTTCTTCTTGAAAAGTCATCTAAACAAACTTATGTAAGTGATATGTATACTAAAAATTGTATGGCTCTAAGAAATCGTCATTTAGTTTTTTACAGCAAGTACTGTATATGCTATTTAAGGCATAAACACAGTGGAACGGGAAATACAGTGAGTTATGCTAAAGAACAGGGTTTGGAAATAATATATCTTTAGATTAATCATAATTTATATTTTTTTGTAATATTTTTGCCTTAAATAATATGAATAAACATATTGAAATTTTTGCCATATTGTACTAATATTAATATAAATGACAAAAAGGGAGAATTATTATGGATTTATCAATAGTTATTGTAAACTATAACACAAAAAGTCTTACAACACAGACAGTAAAGTCTGTTATTTCATCTACAGAGGGCATTGATTATGAAATTATTGTAGTTGATAATTCATCAAAGACAAGTGAATATTTTGAAATGGAAGATAAACGGGTAAAAATTCTCTCAAGGGTGGAAAACAAGGGCTTTGGTCATGCCTGCAACATAGGTGCTAATATAGCTATTGGCAGATACATACTTTTCCTTAATTCAGACACAATTATGAAAAGAGGAACTCTTAAAGGCGCCGTAAAATATATGGATAGTCACAGTGATATAGGTTGTCTTGGTATCAAAACCCTTTTAAAAGACGGCTCCTTTGACCACGGCTGTAAGAGAGGCTTTCCTACGCCTTTTAACAGTCTTTGCTACGTTTTAAAGCTGGATAAGATTTTTCCTAAGGTTAAGAAATTTGGCGGTTATACCCTAAATTATTTAAGCCAAAATGAAACTAACGAGGTTGACAGTGTAAGCGGTGCTTTTATGCTTATTCCCAGAAGAGTTTTGTCTAAGGTTGGTCTATTTGATGAAAGCATATTTATGTATGGTGAGGATATTGACCTTTGCTACAGGATTAAAAAGGCAGGGTTTAAGGTAGTATACTATGCTGATGTGTGGATGACGCACTTAAAGGGACAAAGTGGTTTGCATACTAAAAGTCCTTTGGTAATTAAGCATTTTCACGATGGCATAAAGAGGTTTTACGATATGTATTATAAGGATAAGCATAATTTTGCAGTTACCTTTCTAATGCACTCTGCAATTAATATAAGATATGCTTTAACACTTATGATTTCAAAGATAAGAAGGTAGTATAATGAAAGTCGATATTTTAATGGCATCATATAATGGAGAAAAATACATAGGAGAGCAAATAGAAAGCATAATTAATCAGAGCTATAAAGACTGGACTCTTAATATAAGGGATGATGCCTCAACTGATGGAACAAGAGTTATTATAAGGCAGTATATGATGAAATACCCTGATAAAATAAAGCTATTTACCAATATGGAAAATTCAGGAAGTCCAAGGTCTAATTTTTTTGAGCTTATAAAAAATTCTGATGCCGATGTTATATTTACTTGTGATCAGGATGATATATGGGAAAGGGATAAAATTGAAATTACATTAAAGGAATTTGATAATAAGGATAAGCCCATACTTGTACATAGTGACCTAACTGTAATTGATGATGAAAATAAGGTTATATTTCCGTCTATGATTAAGGCACAGCATATCGATACTTCAAGAACAACATTGAACAAACTTTTGGTCCAGAATATTGTAACAGGTTGTACAATGGCTTTTAACAGGGCTCTTGCGGATATTTTGGCTGAACCTGAGCTTTTGCCTGTTCATGATTGGTGGATTGCGGCAGTGGCATCTGTTTTCGGAAGTATTAAGTTTATTGATAAATCTACGGTAAGATATAGAAAGCACAGTAACAATGCCTGTGGTCCTCAAAATATGAATGACCCAAAGTATATTGCTTCAAGAGCAAAAGATAAGAAAAGAGCAAAAAAAATGCTTGAACTTGGATATGTTATGGCCGTGGAGCTTTTGGAAAAATATGAAATGCCTTATAAATACAAGGTTATGTTAAGGGATTATTCCAAAATGGCGGATAAAAATAAAATCCAAAAAATAAAGGTAGTAATGAAATATGGTATATGGAAAAGCGGCTTTATAAGAAAAGTAGGACAAATATGGTTTATGTAAAGGAGCAGAGTAATGCTTTTAAAAAAAATAGTAAATTACGGCAGAGCTAAAGGCTTTAAGGCTCTTGCAGTCAAACTAAGTGAAAGAATTAAATATAAACTGGAGGCAGAGAAATACTTAAAGGAGAATTTGCCTAAGGACGATGAATTAAAAATGCAAAGGCTTGAAAAATTTGAAAAGCCTGTAAAAATAAGTATATGTGTTCCTGTATACAATACGGATAAAAAAATGCTTGAGGATATGCTTAAATCTGTTTTGGCACAGACTTATTCAAACTGGGAGCTTTGCATTGCTGACGGCAGTACAAAAAATTACGGCTATATTGAAAGTATGGTTAGGGGCATAAATGACAGTCGAATTAAGTATAAAAAACTGGATATAAACAGGGGTATTGTTGAAAACAGTAACATTGCCTGTTCTCTTGCTGAAGGTGAGTATATAGCTCTTTTGGATCACGATGATATTTTGTCACCTGATGCTCTGTTTGAGGTGAGAAAGGCTGTTGAGCAGGGTGCGGATTATATTTATTCTGATGAGGCAAGCTTTTCAAAGACTGTTGATAAGCCTGATATTATTCATTTTAAGCCTGACTTTTCAATATATAATTTAAGAGGAAATAATTATATTTGCCATCTTTCCGTTTTTAAGAAAGAGCTTTTTGAAAAGGTCGGAGGTTTCAGACAGGGATTTGATGGAAGTCAGGACCATGATCTGATATTAAGGCTTTGTGAAATTGCTGAAAATATTTATCATATTCCGAGAGTTTTATATTACTGGAGGGTGCATAGAAATTCTGTTGCAAGTGATTTAAGTGCAAAGCCATATTGTCTTGCAGCAGGTATAAAGGCTGTTGAGAGTCATCTTCATAGAATGAAGATAAGCGGAACAGTTGCCCCTGCCGCTGAAAATACTGCTGTTTACAGAGTTAAGTACAACTGTCTTATTAAACCTGCAATTATTAATAATATTGAAAATATAAAGGGAGTAACAAATGAATATATTATTGTAGCAAAGCCTGATTTAAAATTTACTTCTGAGGCAATAAATGAAATTTGTCAGATCTTACAGCTTGAAAATGTCGGTATGGTTGGAGGTATGGTTGTGCATAAAGGAAAAATTCAACATTCTACACTAAGTGAAAAGAATGGCAAAATATATTCCGAATATAATGGTACTTCCGTAATAAGCGAAGGTTATATGAAAAGACTTAAGTATGCTCAAGGCACAGAGTATTTGCCATGTCAGTTTTTTGGAATAAGAAAGTCGGTCCTTGAGAGTATGATGTATTTTGAAGATAATCTTTGGGAGGATGACAAGGTTATTGATATGTGCAGGAGAATGAAAAAATATAATTATGATATTGTTTTTAATCCTTATGCTGTAGTTGAGAGATAGTTCATAATAGTGAAAAAGACCTTATGACAAATATATGTTACAAGGTCTTAATTTTTTCGGGAAGGTTAAATCCAAAGTTAAAGGCTATAATTGTTGTTATGACTAAAAGCATAAATAAACCGTAACCAAAAAGTAATCCTGTAAGAAACCTTCTTGAATTTGTACTTTCATAATTAGTAAGGGCTTGTATAAATCCGTCTGTTATCATTGGTATAAGCAGGAGCAGTGAAATTACAACCGAGCACCTGAAAAAGAAACAGGAGAATATTGAAAGTATAATACCTGCAAGCTCTCCTGTACATCTGGCACAAATTGGAAATTGATGTCCCTTAAAATGAAAGGATCTGTCCTTTCTGCAATGACAGCCGAAAATAATTGGCAGCCACTTATAAATTGCTGATTTCATTAATACATTGTGTAAGCCGCAGCACCAATAACAAATACTATTAAGTAATAAAGAACTACGAGGATTACACCGACTAAAGCACCAATGCCAGCTGCCTTAGAAGTTTTAGGCTTGCTGTCTTTCCATACAAGGAAAAGAATAAGACCTACAATAGGTATACAACAACCAAGTAACCCCCAACCTATACCTCCGTTATCTACAACAGGTGGCTGTGATGTCTGTGAAGATGCTACATTCTGAGATGCACCACAATTAGGACAAATTGTTGTATTGTCACTCATTTCCTTACCACAGTTTTTACAATATGACATAATAAAGCTCCTTTCTTTTGTTAAATAAAGTAAATATTTTTTACGATACTTTCTTTTACATTCAGTATACAGTTTTATTTTATGATTGTCAATAAATTTTAATAAAAATTAAATAAAAATTTAAGAAAATAATGTTAATATAAACAAAAATTTAACTTATTAGTTACTCTATAAAATGACTATTAATAGCCGTGCTAAACAAACGTGAAAGTTTTGCCATCGAGGCTCAAAACTTTCACGCAAATTCAAAGTTTTACCAATTTTGCCATTGTAGCAAACAGTTGCCTTTATTTTAGAGAAAAAGCTGCAACTGTTTGCTACACAAGCATGGCAAAATAACTTTGAATTAAAATTATTGTTTATTTCACCAAAGGTGAAATAAACAATAATTTA
>CABVEG010000072.1 GCA_902497185.1 uncultured Eubacteriales bacterium
CCTTGTTTTGCTCTTTAAGCTTTGCTACTAATTTAATAATATCTTCACTGTCAAGCTTTTCAACAATCTTAAAAATACCGTCAATAAAAACCTTTTCAATATCACTGTTCTGAGAAAGGATACCATAAATAAAACCTACTAACTCTCTGTAGTTAGCTAATGGGAATTCAGCTACCTCAACAAATCTGACTGCGTGGTCCAAATCATAAATATGTCTGCTGTCATCGTCAATATATACAACACATCCATTGCCTGTTTTTGCTGCGTTATTAGCCATTTCTAATAACTTTTTTGTCTTTCCTTCGCCTTTTTCACCTGCTAAAATCTGTACCATAGTAATCTCCTCCTTGAAATTAAATTGAAGAATTATTCTTCATTCTATTATTCCCATACCAGTTATAAATAGAATTTGAAATATGGCAATAATAAACAATGATAATATTCATTGTTGCTTTATAATTTATATATTCAACAAATATTCCAACTTTCCTTTTATTTTTTTAAAATTTTAATAAAAATATATTGGGTTTATGGTTTTATGGCTTTTAATAAATTAAGGTTGGCATTTTTACTTGACAAAAGATGAAAGAATGGGTTAATATTATAAGGATATGGAAAGGAAAGAGTCTTATGAAAAAAAATACAGTAAAAAATGAATATACAAATGAAAGTATAAGCTCTTTAAAGGGCGCCGACAGAGTAAGACTGCGCCCAAGTGTAATATTTGGCTCTGACGGCTTAGAAGGCTGCGAACATTCTGTGTTTGAAATCCTTTCTAATGCCATTGATGAGGCAAGAGAGGGCTTTGGCAATAAAATTGAAATTATATTAGGCAATGATAATGACATTACTGTTTGCGACCACGGAAGAGGTATACCTGTTGACTACAACGCAAATGAAGAAAGATATAACTGGGAGCTTCTTTTTTGTGAAATGTATGCCGGTGGTAAATATAATAATAACAGCGGAGATAACTATGAGTTCAGCCTTGGGTTAAACGGTTTGGGACTTTGTGCTACACAGTACAGCTCTGAATTTATGGAGGTTACTATATTTAGAGATGGCTATAAATATGGGCTTAATTTTGAAAAGGGTGAAAATGTAGGTGGACTTAGAAAAGAAGAAACAGCTTCAAAAAAGACCGGTTCAACTATTCACTGGAAGCCTGACAGGGAAGTATTTACAGATATAAATATCCCCTTGGAATATTATCAGGATATTTTGAAAAGGCAATGTATAGTAAATGCAGGGCTTACATTTGAACTTATAGATGAAAAAACTGACCAAAAATTTACCTATTGCTATCCCGAGGGAATAAAGGACTATATTGCTGAAATATCAGGCGAAAAATCCTTTACTGAAATTCAATATTATTCAGGTGAGGGAAAGGGCAAGGACAGAGAAGATAAGGAAGAATATAAACTTAGATTTGAGCTTGCTTTCTGCTTTAACAATGAGGTTAATGCCCTTGAATACTATCATAATTCAAGCTATCTGGAATATGGCGGTTCACCTGACAAGGCGGTAAAATCAGCCTTTGTGTCTGCTATCGACAGCTATTTAAAAACAAATAATCTCTATAATAAGAATGAAAAGAAAATTGTATTTACAGATGTTGAGGACAGCTTGGTTCTTATTATAAACAGCTTTTCTACTATAACAAGCTATGAAAACCAAACAAAAAAATCCATAACAAATAAATTTATACAGGAATTTTTAACAGACTATTTGAAGAAACAGCTTGAAATATATTTTATTGAAAACAAGGCTGATGCCGATAAAATTGCAAAGCAAATTCTTGTAAACAAAAGGAGTAGGGAAACTGCCGAAAAAACAAGAGTAAATATAAAGAAAAAGCTTACAGGAACTATTGATATGAACAACAGAGTTGAAAAATTTGTTAACTGTCGTTCAAAGGATGTTACAAAACGTGAGCTTTATATAGTAGAGGGTGATTCTGCTCTCGGTTCTGTTATGCTTGGCAGAGATGCCGAATTTCAGGGAATTATGCCTATAAGAGGCAAAATTCTTAACTGCCTTAAAGCAAACTATGACAGAATATTTAAATCTGATATTATTACGGACCTTTTAAAGGTTATTGGCTGCGGTGTAGAGATTAAAACAAAGCATAATACCAGCAAGGATTTAAACAGCTTTGATATAAATAACCTGAGATGGGATAAAATTATAATATGTACAGATGCCGATGTAGACGGTTTTCAGATAAGAACTCTTGTTTTAACTATGATATACAGACTTGTTCCAACACTTATTGACGAACACAAAGTATTTATTGCCGAATCACCGTTGTATGAAATTACAACAGGCAGCGGCAAAAATGAAAAAACATATTTTGCCTATACCGAAAAGGAAAAGGCAGACATAACTAAAAAAATAAAGGGAAATTATAAAATTCAGCGTTCAAAAGGTCTTGGTGAAAATGAGCCTGAAATGATGTGGCAGACAACTATGAATCCTGAAACAAGACGTCTTATTATGGTTATGCCTGAAGATGCCAAAATGACCTCTGATGTGTTTGACCTGCTTCTTGGAGATAATTTACAGGGCAGAAAAGAACATATTGAAACAGAGGGTTATAAATATATTGATTTGACTGAATTAAGCTAAGGAGGGTGAATTATGGCTAAAAAATATACGGAACAGCATATAACAGATACTCTTGAGCTTAATTATATGCCTTATGCAATGAGTGTAATCGTATCAAGAGCAATTCCTGAAATTGACGGATTTAAGCCTGCTCACAGAAAGCTCCTATATACAATGTATAAAATGGGGCTTTTGAATGGCGCCAGAACAAAGTCTACTAATGTTGTGGGACAGACAATGAAATTAAATCCTCATGGTGATGCAACCATATATGAAACAATGGTAAGACTTACAAGAGGCAATGATGCTCTTTTACATCCCTTTGTAGACAGCAAGGGTAACTTTGGTAAGGTGTTTTCTAGTGCTATGGCTTATGCTGCATCAAGATATACCGAGGTTAAGCTTGACAGTATATGTACTGAAATTTTTAAGGATATTGACAAGGATACAGTTGATTTTATAGATAATTATGACGGCACCTTAAAAGAACCTGTGTTATTTCCAACAACTTTTCCAAATGTTTTGGTAACTCCCAACAAGGGTATTGCCGTAGGTATGGCAAGCACAATATGCAGCTTTAATTTAAGAGAGGTTTGCGATGCAACTATTCAGTATATTAAAAATGCTAATGTTGATTTGAGGGAATATTTAAAGGCACCGGATTTTACTACAGGCGGCGAGCTTATATATAATGCCGATGAAATGGCTAAAATATATGATACGGGCAGAGGCAGCTTTAAAGTACGAGCTAAGTATAATTATGATAAGAAAAACGGTATTATAGAAATATATGAAATTCCATATACAACTAACATAGAGGCAATTATTGACAAAATTATTGATCTTGTTAAGCAGAATAAAATTAAGGAAATTAACGATGTAAGGAATGAAACTGACTTAAATGGTTTAAAAATTGCCATTGATATAAAAAGAAGTGCCGATCCCGAAAAACTTATGACAAAGCTATATCAGATGACACCTCTTACTGATAGTTTCAGCTGCAATTTTAATGTCCTTGTAAACGGCTCACCAAGGACAATGGGAATTAAGGAAATACTTAATGAATGGATAGACTTCAGAATGTCCTGTATTAAGCGTCAGACTGCTTATGATATAGAAAAGAAAAAGGACAGGCTTCATCTTCTTGAAGGTCTTGAAAAAATACTCCTTGATATAGATAAGGCTATAAAAATAATTAGGGAAACTGAGGAGGATAGTCTTGTAATTCCTAACTTAATGAAGGGCTTTAACATAGACGAAATTCAGGCTGAATTTGTAGCAGAAATAAAGCTTAGAAATCTTAATAAAGAATATATTTTAAAGCAGACTAAAGCTATTGATGATTTGAAAGGTGAAATTGCGGAGCTTGATGATATTCTTCATCACGAAAGCAAAGTACTTAAGATTATAATAGCTGATTTAAAGAGAGTATCTAAAAAGTTTGGTAAGGACAGAAAAACTGATATTATATATGAACACGAAATAAAACAGATTGATACTGATGATTTTATTGAGGATTATCCTGTAACATTGTTTCTTACTAAAGAAAACTATTTGAAGAAAATCACACAGGTATCTTTGCAGGCATCAATGAGAGTTTCTGCTGAACATAAGCTGAAAGAAAATGATGAAATTATACAAACATTGGAAACAACTAATAAGACAGAAATACTTATGTTTTCAAGCAAGCAAAATGTGTATAAAATCAAATGTCACGATTTGCCGGAGTGTAAGACGAGTAATATAGGTGAGTACCTTAATAACGTTCTTGCTATGGACAGTGATGAAAAAATTGTGTATATTACTCAAAGCAATGAATATAAGGGATATATGCTTTTTGCTTATGAAAACGGAAAGATAGCAAAGATAAATATGTCAGCCTATGAAACAAAGACTATGAGAAAGAAACTTATTAATGCTTATAATGGCAAAATACCTCTTGTAGCGGCAATGTATATTGAGGAAGATAAGGATATAGTACTTGTAAGAGATACAGATAAGGCTATGCTTATAAATACCTCACTTATACCTGAAAAGCAAACAAAGACAACTACGGGAATAACAGTGTATACCCTTAAGAAAAACAGTAAGCTTTCTAAAATGGCAGCAAGGGAAGATTTTATATCAGGGGATATTGAATACTATCGTTCCACTAAGGTTCCCGGAACAGGACATTTTATAAATGATGCAGATAAGGATGCAAATAACTTCCCCAAGCAATTAAATATGTTTAATTAATGTAAATCAGGATACAATTTTATGTAATAACAAGGCTGAGCCGTACTCAACAGGGCTCAGCCAATTTAGCTTTTATTTGATATATTTCTCTATTGTACTCAAATGCTCTTTATTTTTAGGAATATCAGATAAAAAGAAAACTGCCGCAAAATGAACAGTAAATTATTCATTTTGCAGCAATTCTAAAATTTTATCTTACATCAATTACCTGTTTAGCCATTTCAATAAGTTCTGTTTTATCAATTTCTTCTCCCATATCCATAAGGTCATAGGAAATATCGTCTTCAATCCAAATGATAGATTGTGTCTTTTGCTCTTCAATTTTATCTGAACCAAAACCAATCATTAATTCGCCCTTGTCCTCAAGTTCCTTATCTTCCTCGGTTTTAACATAATCAGGCGGTACAGCCTTATATGTAAAGCTGCTGTAGTAAAGAGTTATATTGTTATATGATATAAGTTCAGCATCTTCGCTTGCTCCAAGACTATCAGAGGCAGGGGAAGTGAATAATGTTAATATGGCATCCTTATTATCAGTATCGTACCAAAAGGTAATGTTCTTGAATTTGTTAATTACATTTCCGTTATCATCCTCACTTTGTGAGTCAGCAGGGCTTGCAAACTTAAATTTATGAGTTCCAAGAGTTTCTGTAAACTTGGGAGAGTAATTAACTATTTCTTCAACCTCTTCAAGAGTAGGAAAGTGCTTTATTTCATCTAAAATTGATGAGTGTGAGCTGACACTTACAATTTTGCCTGCGGCAATTACCCCTGATGCAAGAACTACTGTTAATGCCAGTGCGGCAACCAATATTTTTGGTGTAAATTTAAATCTTTTCATACTATCGTTCTCCTTTTCTTCCAACTCGGTTTTAATTGTACTAAGGAGGTTTTGGGGCAGCTGAATATTTTCAGTTTTTAATGACAAAGCCTTTTTTATATCATTATCCAAATTATTCATTGAAATACCTCCTTATTCAGTGATTTTCTTAATTTTCTTTTGGCTGTAAAAAGTCTGGATTTAACTGTGCCTTCCAAACAGCCCATTGTTTTTGAAATTTCATTAATTGACATTTCGTTGAAATAAAATAATATTATGGTTGTTTTAAGCTTTTCATTAAGCTTATTTATTTCCTCGTAAAGCAGGTCATATTTATTATCTTTGAAATACTCATCACAAGCTGATGTATTTATTCTGTTGGTCATTTCATCAACCAATATGCAGTATGTATCTTTTTTTGCGTGTTTCCATGCTATACGGGTCAATATTTTATAAAACCATGGTTTAAAGGAGTTTGGATTCTTGAGTGTTTTAATTGCTTTAATACTTTGGACAAATGCTTCCTGTGTAACATCCTCTGCCGTATAGCTGTTGGAGGTTATGAGATAGGCTGTTCTGTATGCCTGCTTGCCGTACTTTGTATAAAGCTCGTTAATTCCATTTTCATCACCCTTTTTTATTTTCTCTATTATTTCATAATCTTCCATAATCTCAACTCCTTGCTTTTTAGATGCATCTACTTATAAGAGGTAGGTAAAGGTGAAAAGGTTCAAATTATTTTAACATATTTAGAGGAAAAGTTAAATTATTGTTTTGAGTTGTAAATAAATTTACTGATTAATTTATATATTATAGCCTTGGATAACATTAATTAAAGGCTTTGTTAAATTTCTTATGAAGGTATTTGGACTGTGTATGAGGGCATTTATGCTTTATAGGTAGAAAATGTTGATTTTTTATAAAAAAACTATTGACAAAATGGAAAATATAGTGTAATATTATATCAAGTTAGCAAGAGCTAACTATATTTTAAAAATATAGGTTAGTAACTGCTAACATAATTATTAAACAGTGAGTTAGCAGTTGCTAATTAAAGGAGGAATATTATGAGTGTTGTAATTGTAGGCGGAAATGATTGTATGGTTACTAAATATAAGGATTTGTGTAAAGAATATAAATGTAGAGCTAAGGTTTATACTCAAATGAAGGGAACTCTTAAAAATAAAATAGGTTCACCTGACTTACTTGTGCTTTTTACAAACACTGTTTCACACAAAATGATAAACTGTGCAATTAGTGAAACAAAGGGTAAAAATACGGTTATAGCACGTTCACATTCAAGCTCTATGACTGCATTAAAGTCTATTTTAGAGGAACACGCTGTTTAATTTGTAAGAGGAGGAATTTAAAATGTCTGAGGAATTGCTGGTTCGTCACTGTTCGCCTACATTGGCAGGCTTAAAAACAGGTAACTTATTTAGCTATAATGTGGAGAGTATAGCTTTATTAAAAAATAAAATTAAATATATGAACAAAATGCTTAATTCTAAGGGCGTTTATGTCTGTCTGCTTAAATTGTTTGGAAATAGGGCACTTATTTATGTGTTTAGACCAAGTAAACTTAAAATGGATCTAGACAGAGATGAAGCTAGAGCTTTATTGAGTAAAGCAGGCTACAGTGGGGAAAGCAGCTTATATGAATATATAAGGCATTTGTCAGAAAGAATAGATAAAGGCTCTGAATTTCCTCACGAGATAGGATTATTTTTAGGCTATCCAATAGAGGATATTAAAGGATTTATAGCTAATAAGGGAAAAAACTGTAAGTGTGTAGGATGTTGGAAGGTATATAATAATGAGGGTGAGGCAAAAAAAATATTTGCCAAATATAAAAAGTGTACGGATATTTATTGTAAAAAGTTAAACGAGGGTTTGTCAATTATGCGACTGACAATAGTTGCTTAATAAATAAAAATTAAATTTTTGGAGGTAAAATAATGAGTAAGATTGCAGTAGTTTATTGGAGTGGTACAGGTAATACACAGACTATGGCTGAGGCTGTTTTAAAGGGTGCAAAGGATGCAGGTGCAGATGCAAATATTTATGCAGTTAATGAATTTTCTCCTGAAATGACAGCTGATTTTGATGGTATTGCCTTTGGCTGTCCAGCTATGGGTGCTGAAGAGTTGGAAGAAAGTGAGTTTGAACCGACATTTTCTGCTTGCGATATAAGTGGTAAG
>CABVEG010000073.1 GCA_902497185.1 uncultured Eubacteriales bacterium
TAGGCATCCTGCTACACCTGCAAAAAATGCTGATATAACAAATGCCGCAATTTTGTAGTATACAACACTAACACCAACAGATTCAGCTGCTATTACATTGTCCCTTATAGATTTAATGGCTCTGCCGTGTTTTGAATTAATAAGGTTTGCAATTACTAAAATTGTAATTATTGTTAAAACATAAGCCATAATATAATTGCTGGATTTATCTATACCCTTTAATCCTCCTGAACCTCCCAAGAAATCAAGGGAATTAAAAACTGAACGTATAATTTCACCAAAGCCAAGAGTTACAATAGCAAGATAGTCACCCTTTAACCTGAGAGCAGGTATACCTATTATAAGACCAAATACAGCTGCTGTAAAACCGCCTATAAGGAAAGCAATAGGAAGCTCAACCATAGCAGGAAGGTTTGCATGAACAGTAAACAGACAGCCTGCATAAGCTCCAACTGACATAAATCCTGCATGACCTAAAGAAAGCTCACCTAAAAAGCCTACAATAAGATTAAGAGAAACCGCAAGCATAATATTTACGCCTATAGGAACAAGCAAGCCCTGATATTGTCTGCTTAAAACTCCTGCATTTACCAAAGCAAAAAGGGCTATAAATATTACAACAGCAATTATTAAATAAACAATATTCTTTTTATTCTTCATAATAACCACCCTTTTAAACCTTTGTAATTTTCTTTTTACCAAGTATGCCTGTCGGTTTGACCAAAAGTACAATAATTAACACACCAAATACAATGGCATCTGATAAGTTTGTAGATATATAAGCCTTTGATAAGCTCTCAATAATCCCCAATATAACACCGCCAAGCATAGCACCCGGTATTGAACCAATACCTCCAAGTACAGCAGCTACAAATGCCTTAATACCAGGAAGTGCACCTGTGTATGGATCAACATAACCGTAAGAGCTTACAAATAAAACACCTGCTACTGCTGCAAGAGCTGAACCTATGGCAAATGTAAGTGAAATTGTTGCATTAACATTAATACCCATAAGCTCCGCTGCGCCCTTATCCTCAGATACAGCAAGCATAGCCTTACCTACTCTGGTACAATTAATAAATAAAGACAGACAAATCATTATAAGTACAGTGATTCCAATAACAATCAGTGCAACCCCTGATAAATCAATATTACCAACTCGAATACTGTTAAGTGCTACTACTGAAGGTACCTTTCTGGCATTAGAACCAAAAATAAGCAATGCTACACTCTGCAAAAAGAAACTGACACCAATAGCTGTAATAAGAACAGCAAGAGGTGATGCAGCTCTCAACGGCTTATAAGCAATTTTCTCAATAGTTACTCCAAGGACCGTACATACTATAATACTGGCAGCAATAGCCGCAGCAGGCGACATTCCAAGTGTGGAACATACAACAGCCACTGTATATGCACCAACCATAATAATATCACCGTGAGCAAAGTTAAGCATTTTAGCAATACCATAAACCATTGTATAACCAAGAGCCATTAGGGCATAAACACTGCCTAAACTTAAACCATTTATAAACTGTTGAATAAATGTAACTAAACCTTGCAAAACTTTTCCTCCTTTCATTAAATCAAAAAACATTACTATAAAAACAAGATAGCATTGAAGAATAACTCCAATGCTATCTAAAAATAAAATCAATTACCTGTTAATTACTCTGCTGTATAAGCACCGTCCTGAATAACAGCAACCTTAGCAGACTTAGTTGGCTCACCGCTTGCATCAAATGTCATTTCACCGGTAAGACCATCAACAGTAATTTGAGTCATAGCCGCAATTAACGCCTCACTTGAAGTATCTCCTGCCTTTTCAATAGCAAGCTTAATAGCGTATACAGCATCATAGCTGTCAGCAGCAAACTGATCAGGTTCAGCATTGTATGCAGTCTTATAAGCTTCAACAAACTTCTGAATCTTAGGGTCAGTATCAGTTGAAATAAATGGTGTTAAGAAAGTAGCACCGTTAATATTTGTTGTGTCACCGTTTAACTGCTTGATAACACCGTCCCAGCCATCACAGCCAAAGTATGGTAAATTAATACCTAAAGCAGCAGCCTGGTCAGTAACATAGGCTACCTCTGTATAATAGAAAGGTAAGAAAATACAGTCAGCATCTGATGACTGAACCTTTGTAAGCTGAGTTTTAAAGTCAACATCGCCGGCAGTAAATGACTCATCTACTACAACAGAGCCGCCAAGATCCTTAAACTTAGCTACAAAAGCATCATGAATACCCTTGCTGTATTCATCACCATTGTTATAGATAACAGCTACGTTCTTATAACCCTTATCTGTTATGTACTGTGCCATTGTTTCACCCTGTAACGGGTCAGTAAAACAAATTCTGAAAGCATTGTCAGTCTTAGTACAATCAGCAGCAGAACCACTAGGTGTAATCTGGAGTACACCATCAGCCTCACTTGCTGCACTAACTGCAATAGAACAACCGCTTGTTGTAGAACCAACAATAGCCTGTGCACCCTGATCCATAAGTGTATTATAAGCATTTACAGACTTTTCTTCATCACACTCATCATCTTCAAACAATAACTCAAACTGCATACCATTTACACCGCCTGCAGCGTTGATTTCATCAACAGCAATCTGTGCACCATTTTTAACGGATATACCATAACTTGCAGCATCACCTGTAAGAGGTCCGATACCACCAATCTTAAATGTACCGCCTTCTGCAGAATCACTGCCTGCATTACTGCCACAGCCTGCAAATGAAACAGTCATTAATCCGGCTGTTAATAAAGCTAAAACATTCTTTAACTTCATTATTCCCACTCCTTTTAAATTTTGATAAATTGAATTACATTGACGGCACTTATTTAAGTACCGCCAAATAATTTTATAAATTACTCTGCATCTGCCTCTTCAGCTTCCTCAACCTTTTGAGCCTTATTAGGCTTTTCAAGAGTTTCCTTAATGCTTAAGCTAATCTTCTTAGCATCTAAATCAAGCTCAGTAACCTTAGCCTGAATTTCCTGACCAATAGTTAATTCATCCTCAGGTTTTTCAACGTGCTTATAAGCAATCTGAGAAATGTGAACTAAACCGTCAACACCTTCTTCAAGCTCAACAAATGCACCGAAAGGTACCATTCTTACTACCTTACCTGTAACCACATTGCCTACTGCATACTTAGTTTCAGCAGTTTTCCAAGGATCTGCATTTAAATCCTTAAGAGATAAAGAAATCTTGCCCTTTTCAGGATTTACATCAAGCACTGTAACAGTTACGGCATCACCAACGCTTAATACATCAGTAACCTTCTTTACTCTGCCCCAGCTCATTTCAGAAATATGGATAAGACCATCAACACCGCCAAGATCAACAAAAGCACCAAAATCTACAATTCTGCTAACCTTGCCTTCAATTTTATCCCCAACTTTGATTGAAGCAAATACTTCAGCCTTCTTTGCATCAATTTCTTTCTGGGCAAGAGCCTTTCTACCTACAACAATTCTTCTCTTTGACTTATCAAATTCAAGAACCTCAAAAGCAAATTCCTTACCTATAAATGTTGATAAATCCTCAACATATCTGTTAGAAATCTGTGAAGATGGCACAAATACTCTGGCACCGTTTACCATAGCAATTAAACCACCCTTAACCTGCTCAGTAACCTTACCTGTAACAGGTGTACCGTTATTGAATGCTTCCTCAATAACAACATAATTCTTATCAGCATCAACCTTCTTCTTAGAAAGCTGAACATTACCTTCACCATCATTAACTCTGATAACAAATACTTCAATTTCGTCGCCAGGATTAACAACCTCAGCAGGATTAACATTTGCATCGTCAGAAAATTCTGATCTTGCAATAATACCATCAGACTTATATCCTAAATTAACTGACACCTCACCGGTATCTGATACACTAATTACAGTACCCTTAACAATCTGACCTGTTCTTAATGTAACTAAAGAATCGTCAAGCATCTCCTCAAAAGATTTGTTTTCCATTTCACTCATAGCGTTTACTGCCTCCTTTATTATGACCGATGGCGTAGATGCACCGGCGGTTATCCCCATTGTAACATTTTTTTTAATATTTTGCAACTCTAAATCGCAAATTCTTTCACATAAATAAACATTTTTACAATAATTTTTACTTATTTCATATAATTTTCTTGTATTTGAGCTGCTTTTGTCGCCCAAAACAATCATTTGGTCGGCAATTTTGGCAATTTCAACTGCCTCCTTCTGCCTATCGCCCGTAGCAGAACATATTGTTCTGAAAACTTCTATATTATCACTTTTTTCTTTAAGACAAGCAATAATACTTTCAAACACATCAGTCTGAAATGTTGTCTGAACAACCAAAGCGTACTCGGTATTTTTGTCTATGGCAACACTTTCTGCCTCTTCCAGAGAATTAATTGTCATAGCAGTGTTATTACACCAACCGTTTATTCCTATAATTTCAGGATGTGTTTTGTTTCCCACAATCATAATGCTCTTACCCTTATTATAATTATCTCTGACTATATTATGAATTTTTTTTACAAATGGACAGGTGCAATCCGTATATGTCAGACCTCTGTCCTCAATAGCCTTGTAGACACTTGGGGGAACTCCGTGGGAACGAATTATAATTTCACCTTCTTTTACTTCATCAAGGTTTTCTATTACATGAACACCTTTGCTGTCAAGGTCACCTGTAACCTCCTTATTGTGAATTATAGGGCCGTAGGTATATATATCCTTTTGACCTGCTTTACTGTAAGCATAGTCAACAGCCCTTTTAACACCAAAGCAAAATCCGGCTGACTTAGCGAGAATAATTTCCATTTTTACCTCCGTTATTTGCTCTAAGGATAAACTGAAACATTAATCAGTTTTACCTTTTATAAGCTCCAAAATTTTATTTTTCACCTGCTCTATTGTCAATCCTGTCGTATCAATTACCACAGCATCCTCTGCAACAGAGAGAGGATTTACCTTTCTGTTTTTGTCATAATCATCTCTTTGGATGATTTCTTTAATTATATTATTATAATCGAAGGAAATACCCTTCTCACTAAGCTCATTACAACGTCTTTTAGCTCTTTCCTCAACATCTGCATCAAGATAAATCTTTATCCTTGCATTTTTGAGTACATTTGTACCAATATCCCTGCCATCCATAACAACCCTGTTATTAGTTGCAAGATTTCTCTGTAATTCAACAAGAAGTTCTCTTACCTCAGGTATAGCTGCAACCTTTGACGCAGCCTCTGCAACAGGCTGAGTTCTGATTTCATCCGTCACATCATTACCGTTTAAGAAAATTCTCTGAATACCATTTTCAAACTCAATATTTATATCAATTAAAGGCAACGCCTTTATAATATTTTCATTATCTAAAATACTTATATCATTATTTAAACAATAAAGACCTACTGTTCTATACATAGCGCCCGTATCTACATATATATAGCCTAATTCTTTAGAAATAAGCTTTGCTACGGTACTTTTACCTGAACCTGCCGGTCCGTCAATAGCCACTGCCTCAATTTTACTTTTTTTGACTATATCAGGTCTTAATCTTTCAGCACCCTTTAGATAGATATGCTTCATTTCTTTCTGTTTCTTATCCGTTTCAACATTTACGGCAACTCTTACACACATTTCAAGACTACCGACAACATAAAGCTCCTGAACACACATAAGGGCAGCGTCCACAATACCTATTTCTCTTGCTGCAACGGCTGGATATGCTGCATCTAAATCTCTTGTGCAAGTAAAAAGCACAGATACAATATCTTCTATATTCAAATTATTTGCTCTTATTATTTCATTTAGCATTAATTTTGTATTTTCCCAAATACAAGCCTTACTGTTTTCCTCAACAGTAACAGCACCTCGAATACAACAATTCATTTGTATTCTCCTCCTTAACAATTAGTTCCGGCAAGATAACCTGTTGAAAAAGCTATCTGCAAATTAAAACCGCCTGTGAAGCTGTCTACATCAATAACCTCTCCGGCGAAAAACAGACCTTTTATTATTTTTGATTCCATAGTTGACGGATCAATTTCATCAACTGAAACTCCTCCTCTTGTAACTACGGCTTCGTTGTAGCCTGTCGTGCCTGTAATATTTACAGTAAGATTTTTAATAAGCTCAAGAAGTCCAAGCCTTTCCTCTTTTGTTATACTGTTAACCTTCTTTTCAGGTTCTATTCCTGAAAGCCTTATAATAACAGGTATAAGTTTCTGAGGAAGGAGGTCATCAAGAGAATTTTTAAAATCCTTATTTACATATTTTTGAAAATCCTTTAAAAGTCTTGCATCAAGCTCCTTATTGCTTAATGCAGGCTTTAAATCTATATGAATTTGAGGCTTTTCCTCAATTCTGTCATTTATATATCTGCTTGATGATAAAATAAGAGGACCGGTTACACCAAAGTGAGTAAACATCATTTCTCCAAAATCCGAATAAACCTCTTTGTTATTTATTGTCACCTTAATACTTATATTTTTAAGACTTAATCCCATTAAATCAGCTATCCATTTTTCTTTTGCTTTTAAGGGAACAAGGGAAGGATAACACTTAGTTACGGTGTGTCCGCATTTTAAAGCAAATTTATAACCGTCACCTGTAGAGCCTGTCATTGGATAGGAAAGCCCTCCTGTTGCCACAATAACACTGTCACATTCAATAATACTGTTATTGCTGAGCTTTACACCCTTAATTACACCGTCAGCTATTAAGACTTCCTTAACCTCTGTTTCGTATAATATTTTGCAGCCGCTTTTTTTAACAAACCTTTCCATTGCCTTTACAATGTCATTAGACTTTTCAGATTTAGGAAAAACTCTGTTTCCTCTTTCCACCTTAACCGGAACACCAAGTTTTTCAAAAAACTCCATAGTAGAATTACTGCTGAATGTATAAAAAGCACTGTACAAAAAATAGGGATTACCCGGTGTATTTGCAATAAGTCCCTCCGGGTCAACTGCATTTGTTACATTACATCTGCCCTTGCCTGTAATATAAAGTTTTCTTCCAACCTTATTCATTTTTTCAATTAGAGTAACATTATGACCTCTTAAAGCAGCCTGTCCCGCAGCCATCATTCCGGCAGGTCCTCCACCTACAACTACAACCTTTTTCATATATAATACCTATTACCTACAAATATTTTTTCCTAACAGCAGATGAATAAACCCTATATTCAGCCCATAAATCCTCCAGCTGATCAAGTCCCTGTGCAATATAGGCCTTTCTCTTCATACTTATTGCAACAAGGAGAGCATTAATAATACTTAATGGAGCAACAAGGCTGTCTATAAAACTTAACATATCGCTGCTTGCAATAAGGCTTATGGTAGCATCACTTACAAGAGGTGACTGTTTGCTGTCAGTTATGGCAATTGTCTTAGCCCCTTTCTGATGAGCATACTCTATCGCCTTAACAGTTTTGTTTGAATATCTGGGAAAACTTATACCAATAAGTACATCTCCCTCTTCAATTCTGAAAATATGTTCAAAGGTTTCTGTTACCGCACCTGTTGAAGCATTTACAACATTATCCCTCATTAAATTAAGGTAAAAATCCATAAAATGAGATAAAGCTGATGAACTTCTGCCACCTACTATATAAACTCTCTTGGCATTTGCAATATAATCAACAGCCTCATCAAAATCTCTTGGATTAATGTTTTCAAGAGTTTCGGATATTCTGCCCAAATCACTTTCAAGCACACTTCTTATTATATGCTTATCATTCTTCGCAATTCTGTCAGAAGATACCTTCATTCTTTGAGATGCCGTAAGCTCGTTTTTAACAAGCTCCTGTAATGCCTCCTGAAGTTTTGGATAGC